>JAYTFO010000375.1:0-12482 GCA_043734305.1 Acidobacteriota bacterium
GCCGTTCATGCCCAACACGCGCGCGCCTTCCGGAAAATGCCGGTCGTAGCAGATGTACACTCCGACGCGAGCGAACTTTGTGTTGAATACGGGATAGCCTGAGTCTCCCGGCGTGAAATAAAATTTCTCCCAGAATCCGGGATGCACGTGCGGAAGATGATGCTTGCGATACTTGCCCAGATAACTGCCGTCCGCATCGATGACCGCGGCGGTATTGAAATAGAGGCCCGGCATCTGTTCCTCGTAAACCGGAACCACGATCACCATGCCGTGTTTGGCGGCGATCTGCTGCATGAGTTTGGTAGTGGGGCCGTCGGGAACGCGCTCGGTCATGTCGTACCAGCGAATATTCTGCTCGGCGCAAAAGTAAGGCCCGTAGAAAAGTTCCTGCAGGCAAAGCACGCGCACTTTTTTCTTTGCAGCCTGTTCAATCAGCTTGAGATGCTTGTCGATCATTGCCTTCTTGATTTCCGCCAATGGGCGGTTCACGCCGAGCGCGTTGCTCGCCTGAATCAGCCCACAACGCACGATACGGGACATGGAAGCACCTCCGAGAGAGGTCAATATAGCAGACTTATTCGGGCTGAAGCCCGCATCACAATACGTAGCGAAACGGCAGGGCTGAAGCCATGCCCTCCCACTCTTCTTATTTGAGTGCCGAAAACAGCGCGTCTTTCCAGCGTCGATTGTCAATCGTCCAGCACACCGTGGCTCTTGGTCGCCGCAGCGCTTCCGCCCAGACCGCTTTGTTCCGTTCGTCATCGGCGACATTGAGGCGATCCACGATGGTCATGCCCCGGGTGAGTTCGCTTTGCGTTTCGACATCGATATAGTGCTCGCTCCAGTCGGTGCCGACGGTCGGATCGAGAGCAAGGCACATGGCGACCGGATCGGGCAGGCAAATCCCGTCTTCTCCGGTTTGAATCTTGAAAGCCTTGCGCGCGTGACTGTTGCACTCGACGGCGAAACTCGCCACCTTCGTGTTGAGGGCCATGACGCGGCCAATGTCCTCGTCGTGTAGAACGGCCTCGCCACGGCACAAGTGCCAACCGACCAGTTCGATGGGAAGACCGCTTTGCATCACCATCCGAGCCGCCTCCGGATCCACCCACACATTGAATTCCGCTGCCGGAGTGACGTTGCCCTCGCAACAGGGAGCGCCACCCATCACCACGCAACGGCTCACCTGAAACGCAATCTGAGGTTTCTTCGCGAGAGCGAGCGCCACGTTCGTCAGTGGGCCGAGTATAACCATGACGAGCCCCGGGTTCGCCTCAATCGTTTCGATGATCGCATCGACCGCGTGCAACTTCCCTGGAACTCTCCGCGGAGCAGGATAGCCGTGGTCCCCGAGCCCATCGCGCCCGTGGAACCACATCGCGTTCTCATAGCGGCGCAGCAGTGGTTTCTCCGCGCCCGCGTAGACGGGAACATCGGCTCCACAAAGTTCGACCGTGTAGAGCGCGTTCCGCGTGGACTGTTGGACATCCACATTTCCCGCGACGGTTGTGATCGCGACCACGCGGACATCGGGCGCGCGTAGAGCCATGATGATCGCGACGGCATCGTCGGACGCTGTATCGGTATCGATCAGAAAGGCGCGTGGCATGGCTTGTCGAGGAGTTTTAAGTCAACTAGGATTTCGCTCTCGCGGTCCACTCTGCATCGAAGCGCGCGCGGTCATAAAAAGATTTCTGCGTACCGACGCCCGTCGTCGAGAGTCCAGCATAGAGGTTGGCGCGTAGGACGGCGTCCCGCTCCGGCAACCCTTCGCCCAGGAAAGTCGCGAAGCTGCCGATAAACGCGTCGCCTGCTCCCGTGCTGTCCACGCTCTTCATGCTGAAGGCGGGCACGTGCTCCATGCCGTCACTTCCCGCGAGCAGCGAGCCGTTTGCGCCGAGTGTGATAATCACCCGCCGGATTCCGCCCGCCAGAAGTTTCTGTGCGCACTTCTTTGCATCGTCGAGATTTCGCACCGGCATCCCGGTAATTGTTTCCGCCTCGCTCTCGTTGGGCACGAAATAATCGAGATCGGCGAGCGCTTTGATGTCGATTGGCTGGCCGGGTGCCGGATTGAGAAGGCAGCGAATATTGTTCTTTCGCGCAAATTTGATCGTGTAGTAAACCGTCTCCAACGGAATCTCAAATTGCAGGACAATACAATCGGCGCTCTTGAGAATGTCCGTCGCGGTGTCAACGTCCGCTGGTGTCAACGCATCGTTGGC
This sequence comes from Acidobacteriota bacterium, assembly GCA_043734305.1. Lineage (GTDB taxonomy): Bacteria > Acidobacteriota > Terriglobia > Terriglobales > Acidobacteriaceae > Acidiflorens. The sequence goes on from JAYTFO010000375.1 coordinate 2,226, forward strand.
GCCTTTGACAACGAGAATTCGATTCTGCCCGGCGGGGTCGACAAAAATCGGAGCGACGCCGCTCGACAGTCCCTCGACTTGTCGGACCTGCGATGCGTCGATGCCGAGTTTTTCAAAGTTCTTGATGGTCGCGGGACCGAACAGATCGTCTCCGACGCGCGCGACCATGAACACATCCGATCCGCAGAGCCGGGCCGCCACTGCCTGGTTCGCACCCTTGCCGCCAAAACCCATGTCAAACTTCTGCGCGAAAATTGTCTCGCCGGGTTTGGGAAATTGATCGGTGAACGTGGTCAGATCGACGTTGGCACTTCCCACCACCGCAATGCGCGGACGCTTCGCCATATTTTCTCTCACTCCAGATTGCGAACGCGAGTGTAGTCAGGGGACATGGAGGTGTCAACAGGATTGGACGGCGCTCTGCACCGCCGCAAAGAAACGCCGCAGCTTCGACTCATCCAGTTTGCCGTTGGTTCGTACGCCGGAGCAGAGGTCAAGCCCGAATGGCCCGACCTCCCGAATCGCCTGCGTAACATTTTCTGGCGTGAGTCCTCCTGCGAGAAAAAGGGGGATGTCGATATTTTCGCGAATTGTCCGGCTCAGCGCCCAGTCATGCGTCTTGCCGGTACCGCCCAGTTCTTTGACTGCGAGCCTTTGATTTCCTGAGTCGAGCAGGATCGCATCGACATGCGGCGCTATAGTGCAGGCCTCATCCACGCATTCCGGGCCGACCACATGAACAACCTGAATAATCGAAACTCCCGGCAAAGCATCTTTGAGGTCGCGATGTGTGCCGGTAGTCAGGTGATCGCAGATCTGGATGCAGTTAGTCCGGCAAGAACGGTGCTGTGCGATGATGTTGCCGGCGTTCTGTCGCGAGGTCAGCAAGAACGTTCCGACTGGAGGAGGAACGGTCCGCGCAATCTTTGCGATCTGCTGATCGCCGATTACTCCCGGACCGCTCGGCATATCAGAAACCAAACCCAGCGCAGAGGCGCCACATTCAACGGCCAGCGCCGCTTCCTCAACGGTGCCGATGCAGCAGATTTTTACTCGAGGAGTGGCGGTCGCTTTCATGTTCTGTTATTCGCCGTAGGGTACCCAGATGTTCTTGACCTGAGTCGCGTGCTCGAGAAACCAGCGTCCCTCGGCCAGTTTGGGATTGAACCAGTCGATCGCGCGGCCTTCGTTGGTGAAGACCTGTTTTAGATTTCCGATGGACGCCGACTTGGCTGCCGTCGCTTGTGCTTCGTCGCCGAAGCACCAGATCGCATCCACGTCATCGTGCTCGGCAAGTGTTTTCAAAAGCTGTGACGCATAACCAGTAACAATGTTGACCGCTCCGCCGGGTAGATCGCTGGTGTCGAAAAGTTGATAGAGGTCGCTCGTGATCAGCGGATAAGCTTCCGAAGGAATTGCGATCACGGTGTTTCCCATCGCCAGCGCTGGCATCACCAGCGAAAGAAATCCGAGCAACGGAGCTTCCGCGGGACAGATAATGCCCACTGTCCCAATCGCCTCATGCATCGCGATCGCAATATTGCGGAATGGCGGATTGTGAACGGCACCGTCGAACTTGTCGGCCCATGCAGCGTAAGAAAAAATGCGTTCGATTCCGAGATCGACTTCCGCCGCTGCCTGCTTTTCACCGACGACAACCGCCAGCCGGCGCACAATTTCGTCACCCCGCTGCGATAAATTCTCGGCGCTGTAGTAAAGCACCTGCGCGCGATTGTGGGCTGTCGTTTTCGCCCACCCCTCCGCGTTGCGAGCGGCTTCCACGGCGTTGCGAAGGTCTTTGCGATTGCCGAGCGGAGCTTCTCCCAACAAGCTTCCATCGGGGCCGCGCACTTCCATACTGTATCCGGAATCGGGCCGCGCCTGCTTGCCGCCAATGTAAAGTTTCACGGTTCGATCGATCGCCGGAACGCTCGACTCGGACGGCTTCTCAATCTGTGCCTGCTCAGGTAGCTTCGCAGCCGGCAACGTAGGTGCACCCTTGAACCACTTCGGTTCCAGATATTCGATCAGTCCTTCGCGTCCGCCTTCGCGTCCGTAGCCGCTTTCGCGATATCCGCCAAATCCGCAGGCCGCGTCAAACAGGTTGGTGCAGTTCACCCAGACCACGCCGGCGTTCAGTTCCGCAGCGGTTTGCAAGGCCGCGTTGATGCTCTCGCTCCAGACGCTCGCTGCCAATCCATACACCGTGTTATTCGCCAACTCTACGGCTTCTCGCGGAGTGCGGAAAGTCATCGTCGCCAGAACGGGCCCAAAAATTTCCTGCTGCGCGACAATCGACGTAGGATGCACGTTGCTCAACAGAGTTGGCGGATAGTAGAAACCGCGCGCGGGCAGCGCCATTTGAGGCTGCCAGCAAGTAGCGCCCTCGGCCACACCCTGATCAACCAGTTTGCGAATTCGTTCGAGCTGCACGCGCGCCACGATGGGTCCGATGTCAATTGCCTTGTCGAGCGGCGCACCGAGTCGCAACGTGCTCATGCGGTCGCGGACTTTAGAAAGCAATGTCTCGGCGACGCTCTCCTGCACCAGCAGGCGCGAGCCCGCGCAACAAACCTGTCCCTGATTGAACCAGATTCCATCGACCAGCCCTTCGACCGCGCTGTCCAGGTCGGCGTCCTCGAAGATGATGAAGGGAGATTTCCCTCCCAGCTCAAGTGACAAGCGCTTATGACTCGTCGCGGTGGCGGCGCGAATCGCGCGCCCGACTTCCGTGGATCCCGTGAAGGCGATCTTGTCCAAATCAGGATTCTTGACGAGCGCTTCGCCCGTGGAACCATCGCCGGTGACAATGTTGACGACTCCCGCGGGCAATGCGACTTCCTGGCAAATTTCCGCGAACAACAATGCCGTAAGCGGCGTGAACTCGGCTGGCTTCAACACGACCGTGTTTCCCGTCGCGAGCGCGGGAGCGATTTTCCACGCCAGCATGAGCAGCGGAAAATTCCACGGAATGATTTGTCCCACGACTCCGCATGCCACGTACTCGGGAAATTCCTGGTCGAGCAATTGCGCCCATCCCGCATGGTGGTAGAAATGCCGCGCCACGAGCGGGATGTCGATGTCGCGGCTTTCACGGATCGGCTTTCCGTTGTCCATTGTTTCGAGAACGGCGAATAGTCGCGAATGTTTTTGAATCTGTCGTGCAATCGCGTACAAGTAACGCGCCCGACCATGGGGCGTAAGCGCCTGCCATTTCGGAGACGCCGCGCGCGCCGCGTTGACGGCAGCATCCATGTCTGCGCTCGATCCCTGCGCAACTGCTGCCAACTTCTCGCCGTTGGAGGGATCGAGAGTATCAAAGTATCCATTCGCTGACGGCACGTGCCAGGCACCGTTGATGAAATGCGCGAAGCGCCGCCCGTGTTGATCCAGCCAGGCGATTGCTTCTTTTGGATCCTCGGGAGCCGGACCGTATTCCATCGCCGCGAATTTTTCCACAATGCTCATTACATTCCTGCTCGATTCTCTCGTGCCCCACTACGCGAGCGGATGGCGATGTTCCGCCGAGTACCGTCCAGTTGCATGGTGCTCGAGTTGCCGCTCGATGTCTCCCAACAGACTGCTTGCGCCAAAGCGAAACATTTCCGCCCGTACCCACGATAATCCGAGTTCCTCTTTCATCATCGACAGCCAATCGAGCGACTGCTTGGCCGTGCGAATTCCGCCCGCCGGCTTGAACCCCACTGCCATTCCGGTTTGCTGCGCGTACTCACGAATCGCCCGCGCCATGACGAAGCCCACCGGCAACGTCGCATTGGTCGGCTCCTTGCCAGTCGAAGTCTTGATGAAATCCGCTCCCGCCATCATGGCCACAACGCTGGCGCGCGCGACGTTTCGTAGTGTCAGCAAATCGCCAGTTCCCAAAATTACTTTCATGTGCGCTCGTCCGCACGCCTGCTTGAAGGCGGTAATCTCATCGTAGAGAGCCTGCCAGCATCCGCCGAAAACATGCGCGCGTGTAATGACGACATCAATTTCGTGAGCGCCGGCTTCGACCGATCTGCGGATCTCCGCCACGCGTTCCGCGAGCGGCGAAAGGCCCGCGGGAAATCCCGTGGAAACGGCAGCAACGTGTACGCGCGTACCGTCGAGCGCATGCAGCGCGGTTTCAATGAACGTGTGATACACGCAGATCGCCGCGACTTTGATTTCAAGTTCCGCGATCCCTAATTTCTCGACCAGATCCTGCCGGATGGGCTGCCGCCCCTTCGCACACAGACGCCGCACCCGTTCATCGGTGTCGTCCCCGGAAAGCGTCGTCAGATCCATGCAGGTGATGGAGCGCAGAAGCCACGCGGCCTGCCAGTCTCTTTTTACGGTTCGGCGTGCAACATGGGTCTGGGCACGGCGTTCCACCGCGCTGGTATTTACATGCACGTCCTTGACCAAATTAATGTCGAGAGGGATGCCCGTGTTGCGCAGCAGGGAGCGCCCGCCAAGATCGGCAATCGCATCGTCCTGCGACGCGGAGTGGGACATGTCGCGACGTACTATGTCGTGCGCAACTCCGTGACGCTGGTCGTAATCGGCCGTCATTGAAAAATGCCCCGAGCTACTCGCCTTACGCTGTGCCATTCTACGGCAGACGAAAGGAAATATGTATCTGGTCTAGCCGCGCTGGGATCATAGCCTACGCCGGCTGCCGACCGCTGGTCATGCGACTTTTGCCTTGACACTCAGCCAGCGCAGGAATAGGTTAGGGCGCGATTCGTAAGCCTCGGGGGATTCGCTGTGAAAAGCGTCAGCCGCAATGTGCGTACTCGCAGGAAATTCTGGACCTCGGTCGTTTTCTCCGTTTGTTTTGTTGCCGTATGGACCACTTTCGCCGCGGGTACAACGCGAAAAGTCATCTTTGATACCGACCCCGGTACCGACGATGCCATCGCCCTGATGCTGGCCTTGAATTCGCCGGAACTCGACGTGCGCGCGATCACCGTTGTGCCCGGCAACGTCACCGCACAACAGGGTCTGGAAAACGCACTGCGCATGGTCTCGCTTGCGAATCGTTGCGATATCCCAATCGCCGGCGGCGCCCAGCACCCGCTCTTTCAGAAATTGATTACCGCTGAGTTCTGGCATGGCAAGAATGGATTGGCCAACGTCGAGCTGCCTCCCAGTAAATGCAAAGTCGATGGACGGTTCGGCCCCGACCTCATCATCCAGATGGTCCATGCATCGCCACACGAGATCACGCTCGTACCCGTTGGACCGCTGACCAACATTGCGCTCGCCGTTCTCAAGGATCCGTCGATCGTCCCGCTGGTGAAAGAAGTCGTCATCATGGGCGGGTCGATCACCGGTGGCAACGTGAACGCCGCCGCCGAAGCCAACATCTATAACGATCCCGAGGCCGCGCAGATCGTCTTCCAGGCTGGCTGGCCCCTGACGATGGTCGGACTCGATGTCGGCGACAAGACGCTGTTCTCGCGCAAACACCTTGCACAATTGCGTCAGACCCACGGGCCGATCAACGACTTCATGGTTCAGGTGACCGGTTTCCTGGTTGACCTCGCGGAGAAGTTTGGCGAAGGCGGCACGCCCATGTACGATCCACTCGCGGTCGGAGTCGCCATTGACGCAACGCTTGTAAAGGCTCCCGAGATGCACGTGGACGTCGAGACGCGCGGCGATTTCACCCGCGGCGAAACCGTTGCCAACCGCCGCGGTTACGTCGAGCGCAACGTTCTGCGCGGCGATCGCTACATCATCGAAGGCGCCGACAAAGTTGTGCCGAATGCCAAAGTTTGCGTCGGCGTTGACGCCGAGCGATTTTTGCAGCTTTTCATTTCCAGAATCAGCGGAAAGTGAATTTAGAAGAAACCGATCCACCGATCCAAGGAGAAGCGATGTTTACACCGCACAGTTTGGGACTTGCGCTATTGATGATGATCGCGAGCGCCGTATTCTGGGGCTCCTGGGCGAACACCTACAAAGGGGTGAAGAATTATCGTTTCGAACTTTTCTACTGGGACTACGCCGTAGGAATTTTCCTGATCTCGCTGATTCTGGCGCTCACCATGGGCAGCACGGGGAATGACGCCTCGAGTTTTCTTAACAACGTTCGGACCGCCGATACCCAGAACATTTTCTCCGCCTTGGTCGGCGGTGCGATCTTCAATCTCGCCAACCTGTTGCTAGTTGCTGGAATCGACATGATCGGGATCGCCGTTGCCTTCCCACTCTCAATCGGAATCGCGCTGGTCGTTGGAGTCGTGTCGAGCTACGCGCTCCAGCCCAAAGGGAACGCATTTCTCCTCGCCATCGGCGTGGTCTGTGCCGTGGTTGCGGTTGTGCTCGACGGCAAAGCGTATGGCAGCCTCGCGAGTGCCGGCAAGTCCGCGTCGAGGAAGAGCATTGTCGTTTGCATTGTTTCGGGCGTCTTGATGGGCCTTTGGGCCCCGTTCATGGCGCGCGCCATGACCCACGCCCAGAATGGCGACGCGCTTAGCCCCTATAGTGCCGCGGTATTTCTTACGCTGGGCGCTCTACTTTCCTGCTTCCTATGGAATATTTATTTCATGAAGAAGCCGCTGGTTGGTGAGCCGGTAGGCTTTGCAGGCTTCTTCAAGACGTCTCTCTCCAATCATCTGCTTGGACTTTTCGGCGGCGTCCTCTGGGGCGTTGCCATGGTCTTCAACCTGGTCGCCGCAAGTCTCACGGGCGTCGCCATTTCCTACGCGATCGGCCAATCCGCTCCGATGATCGCCGCGCTCTGGGGAGTGTTTATATGGCAAGAATTTGCGGGAGCACCGGGTAAGGCCAAGTTATATCTTGCCGGAATGTTCGCGTTCTATTGTCTGGCAATCGTATTTGTGGCCAGAGCATACTGAAACTCGCGTTAGCGCGATGCAAAAGAAGTCATCGCCCGAACTGCACTAACATCTCCTGTGCCTGCGTGTGTCCCGGATGTTGTTTGAGTAGTTCGAGCAGCACGGCTCGCGCCTTGTCCGGCGCGCTTTCCAGCGCATAGACGCGCGCCAGGTTCAGGTAAGACTGGTCGAAGGCGGGCGCTACCCGGATACATTCTTCAAACTTCGCTACTGCCTCATCCCGCCGCTGTGTTCGCAGATGGAGAATGCCAAGATTGTTCAGCGCTTCGGGATAGATAGGCCGAGACTGCAACGCCCGCTGCAAATAATCCTGAGCCCGAACCGTGTCGTCGTTTTGTGCAAACACCATTCCCAACCCGTAGTTCGCATCAGGATCGTTCGGGTTGACTGCAAGAGCGCGCTCAAAAGCTGCTCGCGCCTTGTCCCACTGTTTGAGTTGTCGATGCGCGCTGCCCAAGTTTCCGAGCGCAACGACGTGATCGGGACTCACTTGCAGTGCCTGCTCAAAATAACCGATCGCTTTTTCAGTGGCGCCTTCACGGGCGGAAAGTAGTCCAAGGTTATTCCAGGTGTTCGCCAGCGTGTCCGGATAACTCGCGTGAAGTTTAGTCGCGCGCTCAAAGCTTCGCCGCGCTTCGGCCGTTTTTTGCTGGTTGAGTTGTACGCTGCCAATTCCATACAGAGCTTCAGCGCTGTCGGGATTGTCCCGCAACGCGCGTTGGAAAGTCGCCCCCGCCTGATCGAAATATCCTCGCTGAAAAAATACCGAACCGTATGAAAGATAATTGCGCCCAAACTCGACCGCGTCCGTGACGCCTGGAAAGGGTAACGCCTTCGCCAATCGTTCCGCCGCAGTCTGAGGAATGTTGCGAAAATCCTGTTCCACTTGCGTCGCATCCACGGAACCCTGATAAATCTTGACGATGTCTCCGGCGTCGTCGACCAGGAACGATGTCGGCAGGCCGAGGTCGCGATGCCGGTCAAACACGTAGCGATAGACAATGTTGTAGATAGCGGCGACGTCGTCGGATCCGCGAAGAATCGGGAAGGTGAAATGTCGCTCGCGAGCCAACGTTCTTACCACTGCGTCACTCTCAGCATCGTCCACGTTTACGGTAACGAGCTGTAAGCCTTGCGCGGCCCATTTTGCGTGGACGTTGTGAAAGACAGCCAGAGTCTCCTGACAACGCGTCGACTGCGTTGTCCAAAAAATGAGCAGCACGGATTTCCCGCGAAGCGAAGTCAGGGTGCGAACTTCTCCAGTCAGATCAGTAAGAGAAAACTCCGGCGCGGAAACCGGCGCCAACAGCCACGTTTCGATCGTGGCCGGGAACTCGGCGTCATGCTGTCGGGAGGGCACGGCTTCAGCCGTGCCGTTAGTTCCGCCCGATGATGCGGGCTTTAGCCCCGGCGGAGTTGCCCGTATCTTGAATGCCTCAAGCCGCGTTGGCTCGACTCCTTCCGTAACCCAGATCCGATGTTTCACGGGCAAGCCGTGAAGATCCTGCACCAGTCCGCTCGGCCAGCGGATCGTTGCCTTCACGCTGCCAGTAGTTCCTCCCAAGCCAAAAAACACATCCTGACTGTGCTGTGACAGAAATCCGGATCCCGCTTGCAATGAGCGCGTCTGGCGGCCCGCTGGCGTTTCCACCGTGACGACTGCACCGATGCCATCGCGATTGCACTTCACGCCACGCAAACGAAACGCAATCGACGGAGGCAGATCGCCCAGCACGTTCTTCAAAACACGCAACTGCGGCGCGTTGCGATTCTTGAGGAAGATTTCCTGCCGCCCATCGTGATCGAAATCCGCGAGAGCGAAAGCGCGGCCGTCCTCGAGGAAATCAAGTCCCACCGCGCCGGAGATATCGGAGAACGTTCCATCGCGATTGTTCGCGTAGAAAACATTGCGTTCGAATCCGCTCCACGTACCGTCGGCGCGGATCAGTTCGTTGATCGCATTCCATCCCTGTTCGTAGTCATGCGATTGTTCCGCCTGCTCGGGCGATTTGGCAACTACCTGCCGCCAGAAGAAACTGTTCAGGTCCTCGCGCGACGGACCGGACACCATTCCGTTCGCAACGTAAAGGTCGGGGAAGCCATCGTGGTCAAAATCCCACGCGTCGCTCGACCACGCCCAGCGGCCCATTCCAGCTCCTGCCGAGCTAGTAGTGTTCTGAAAAGAATTGGCTCGCGTACGGCTTCTGCCATTCCGGAACAGCGAATTCCCCATCGCGTGTTTGCGATAAACCGCGCGGACTTCGTGAGGAGCGTTCTTCTTGAATATTTCCTGCGTTGCAATGCGCTCGCCGGCGGCCGTCCACATATTCGCAACGTAGAGATCTTCAGCGCCGTCGTTGTCGTAATCGAACCAGCACACGCCCATTCCCGCGCCAACGTCTTCAACCCCGGCCTGCTCTGCCACGTCTGTAAAAGTCCCATTGCCATTGTTGCGGTAAAGATTCTTGCGGCCAAAATCATTAACCACATACAGGTCCGGCCAGCCGTCTCCGTTGAAATCGTTCCACCCGCAGCAAAAACTGTAACGCGTGTTGTTCCGATCAAGATGGGTTTCACGAGTCACGTCGCGAAAAGTCCCGTCGCGCTGATTGCGCATCAGGAAATTCGGCGGTCCGTTCTGCGCATCGTAATAAGGGCTCGGATACTTGTACTGGTCAGCGCCCTGGTAATACACATAGAGGCAGAAATAGATGTCGAGCCAGCCATCGCGGTCATAGTCAGCGACGGCCGCACCGGTGAATGTTCCCTGCGGAGGCGCAGCGAACTGAAACGCATCTGGCTTCTGGCGAAATCTGCCACCCAGGTTCAGAAACAATAACGGTCCGTTCGCGCGCACCACGATCAGGTCCTGGCGTCCGTCGTTATCGATGTCAACGAAGAGCGCGCACGCCGTATTTTCGAGAACGCCGACGCCGGATGTCTCCGTAATGTCCTCGAATGTTCCGTCTCCGCGATTGCGATAAAGCCGATTGGGCAAACCCGCAGGCTGGCAAACGTAAAGGTCGTCGAACCCATCGTCGTCGATGTCGCCGATCGCGACACCGTTGTGCCCGTAGATGTCAATTCCACAAGCGCCGTCGAGCACCGTTCGCCAGTAATCGGTTCCGCGGAGGAGTTGCGAAGAGTACGACGGGTTGCTGCCCAGCGCTTGAGCCGAAATGTCGGCGAAAACGGGACTGATGGAGCGGCTGCGAGTTTCGTCGATCGCCCGCCAACTGTGCAAACGGAACGCGCCAGACGAGTCCGCCTCCCACCCCAGTTCCCAGTAGCCCACCCGCTGCTCGCGATAGAAATCGCGTCCGGTGCCAACGAGCTCATAGAGAACGCGAGTCTGCAATCGCAGCGGAGGTTGCGCCGCCACGTCAACACTCGTCACCTGAAAATC
>JAYTFO010000376.1:0-3369 GCA_043734305.1 Acidobacteriota bacterium
ATTTCGAGTTCAACGCCTGGGCGAAGTATCCAAATTACAAGTTTGACGCGAAGCTGGGCGCGCGCATGGCCAAAACAGCGGACGCGCGTGTCGTTCAACCTTTCTCCGCCGATCATCGCGTGGTGCTCGAAGGCGGATCGATTGACGTCAACGGCAGCGGAACTTTGCTGACGACCGAAGAGTGCCTGCTCTCGAAAACGCAGGAACGCAATCCGCCCATGGATCGCATGGCCTACGAGCAGATGTTCGCCGACTATTTCGGAGTGCAGTCGGTGATCTGGCTGGGCGAAGGCATCGCCGGTGATGACACCCACGGCCACGTAGACGACATCACGCGCTTCGTTGCGCCCGACAAGATCGTCACGATGGTCGAGCCTAACGCGCAGGATGAAAACTACGCAACCCTACAGGAAAACCTTGGCCGCCTGAAAGCTGCCCGCGCGTCGGATGGCCGAAAGTTCGAAGTCGTTGAACTGCCGATGCCGCGGCCGGTCGTATTCGAGGGCCGCCGCCTACCCGCGAGCTATGCTAATTTCTATATCGCAAATGGCGCGGTGCTCGTGCCCGTGTTCAACGATCCCAACGACCGAGTCGCTTTGAATACTCTGGCGGAACTGTTTCCGGCTTGTGAAATTATTCCCATCTACTCCGGCGACTTGATCTGGGGATTTGGCGCGCTGCACTGCATGACGCAGCAGCAGCCCGCAATCAGTAGAGAGTAGCGCCGGCTTACTGCAGCTTCGCGTACTCTGCGTGCGCTTGTTTCACGACCGGGATATCGGGGTCAGCGTCTTTCCAGATCGCAAGAATATCCTGATAGGCAGTCTTGGCTTTCGCAGTGTCGCCTTGCATTGCATAGGCGCGGGCCAGGCCGAGGCGCGAGAAGGGCATCAACAGATCGGTGGGCGCGTAATTGTAAAGCGCCAAGATGCGCTGGTATTCCGCAGCCGCCTCGCTGCCCTGTCCTGCTTTCAGGTACGCCATCCCTCGGATATAAATTGCGACCGTAGTCGCCTTGTCGTAGGGCAGGGCCGGCTTCATGAGTTCGATGGCCTTACGCGCATCGCCCGAATTGAGCGCCGCCGTGGCTTGCACACTCGGCACGTACACCGCCTGCACGAGTGTGTCATCGGCACGCTCGCGTGCCACCTGCGAGACTACCTCACCCGATTTCCTGTTCTCGCCAGCGAACGCGAGGACGGATGCGACAGCAAGCTTCACGTTGTAGCTCGGAGAAAGCGCGAGGGCGGCATTGGATGTCTCGATTGCCTGCCGTGGATACTCGTACATGGCGAGCGTGAATGCCTGGGCAACTAGGAAATAGGCCTCGGAGTCCTTGAGCTGCAACCGCTGCGCGATCACACGGGCCTTGTCGTATAGTTCCCGCGCTTTCTGAATCTGCCCCCGACTCGCGGCAATATCGCCGTGCCGGCTAGCGACGCTCATTTCCAGGTCGGGCTGGTCATGGAGAAAAACTTCTTCCTTCTCCATCCCGGCCATATCTCCCTGCGCGTAGGCCACGTTGGCCAGGCCGTCGTGCAAGGAAACAAAGCCCGGGTTCCGTTGCAATCCCGCATGGAGAACCGCTTTAGCTTCCTCGGGACGATTCAGACCCTGGTACGCAACGGCGGAGTTGCTGTAACCGCGGGACTCATCCGGATCAATACGGATGGCCTCCTGCGCATTGGCCAGCCCTTTTTCAAACTCCCCAAGGGTGTAGTAGGTTACGCCCAGATTGATGTAAGGCGTGATTTCACGCGGGTATGTCTGCTTGTACAGTTCGTAGGCGGCGTTCCCCTTCTCCAGTTGTCCGCTGTCGGCGTAATAGTGAGCGGTGATGTAGAGCCTTTCCGGCTCGCTGGCGCGGTCTTTGAGTTCAAACGCTTTGTCGCGGTACACCTTCGAGAGATCCAACTGACCGTAATTGCTGTACACAACTGCCAGCCTGGCATAGGCCATGGCGAAGTTTGGGTCCAGTTCGACGGCGCGCTTGTAGAAAGGAGCCGCGTTCAGATCGTCGCCGAGCGAGTGTTTCTGATCGCCGAGGCTGTAACTCTTCAAAGCTTCCAGCGACGAAGTTGTCGCCTGCTCCAGCGGCCTGTCGAACTTCTGGATGGAAGCCATCGATTCGCCCAGCTTCTGCCGCATCTGGCCCGCAGCGGTATCCAGGGCCTTCAGCACCTGGTCTTTGTTCTCGGCGCGGCCCTGCACCTCAGCCATCGTGTCGTTGCTGGCGGCATTGATGGCCGCGAGCGTCACGATGTACTGGCTGCCCACATTCGCGATCGATCCCGTGAGCAGTGCTTTCACGCCGCTGCGCTGACAGATCTCGCGAGCGATCTCAGCCGTGATTCGGGAGGCCGGAGGCTTCCCCATGAGTCCAAGCGTCTGTTGGACTTTGCCTTCCGACAAGACATTCAGATACGGCGACTGCCCGAGGTCCACGGCCAGCGCCTTCTTCAGGGTGCCGTCGAACACAGCATCGCCGGTAGTGTTCACGAAGTCGGCGATCAGAATTGTGTCTTTGGTGGTGAGCGCTCCAGCCTGGCGGGAACGGAAGTAAAGACCGCCGCCGATGATTGCCGCGATGAGCAGCGCGACTGCAATTGCGATTCCCATCCAGGATTTCTTTGCGCCCGCTGCGGGAATTCCCTGCGCCGGAGTCATCGCTCCCGAGGAAGCCGGTGTCACAGTACCCGATGAAGCTGCGGCTGGGAAAGCCGTCCCAGAAGAAGATGGAGAGGACGCTGCCACGGGCTGCGACGCCGAGTCCTGCGCAACCGGCATTGAGCCGGAACTGACCGCGGCTGCGCGTCCCGTTTCCGTATCTCTCTTCAGACGTTGCAGGTCGGCGCGAATGTCGGCGGCGTGCTGGTACCGCAGGTTGCGATCTTTCTCCAGAGCCTTGCTGATGATGCGTTCCATGTCCGCTGGAACTGCGGGATTGAGTCGCACTGGCGCAACCGGCGGCCGGTTCAGGATGCCGTCAAAAATCTCGGCAGAACTCTCCCCGCGAAACGGCAGCGCACCGGTGGCCATCTCATAGAGCACCGAACCATAGGAAAACAGATCGCTGCGCACATCCAGTTCCCGCGCGCATGCCTGTTCCGGTGACATGTAAGAAACCGTTCCCAGCGCCGATCCCGGACTGGTCAGGTGCGGGTCCATCACGCCGGTCTTGGTGGCGTCGGTGGGAGCGTCCGATCCCGGACCCGTCATTTTCGCCAGACCGAAATCGAGAATCTTGGCATGTCCGCGCTTGGTGACGAAAATATTTGCCGGCTTGATGTCGCGATGGAGAATACCTTCCGCGTGCGCGGCATCGAGCGCGTCGGCCACTTCGATCGAGATCGACAGCAAAGTATCCAG
>JAYTFO010000377.1:0-4361 GCA_043734305.1 Acidobacteriota bacterium
TTGTATCGCCGACGTAGTTCGCTGTGATTGCGTGCGATCCACCCGCAAGGGCGGAGGTCGCAAACGTTGTTTGACCGCTGCCATCCAGCGTTCCACTTCCAATCACGTTCGCACCGTCCTCGAAGTTCACTGTGCCGGTAGCGGTGGTAAGGCCGCCAGTGACCGTGGTTGCGAAGGTGACCAGATCTCCAAAGTTCGAGGGATTCAGATTCGAGCTGATAGTGGTTGTGGTGGGGCAGATACCGGTATCTGCGACGAGGGACGGGAAGGGCGTGTTCGACAATCCAGTCGTTGTGAAGTTCTGGAGTTCCACGCCCGGAGCATAGCCGACGTAATCGGTTCCGACCCTGAATCGGATCTGTACGTTTTGCCCCGCGTAGGTTGTGCCCAGGTTGACGGTCACCGGAATAAACGGTACGGGATAGTTCGTCGAGCGCCCACTATACGCCGGGCGCCCTTCGAGAACGTTGTTTCCGCCAGTGGCGAGCACTCCTGTATAGGCCGGAATTGCAGAGCCTCCGATGTCAGCCCAGGATGCGCCTCCGTCCGTGCTGATTTCCATGACCATGCCATCGAACAGGAAACCGCCTCCTGCTTCGAAGCCGAATCGATGCTGGAAGGAGAACGAGAAGTTGCCATTCCCCACCTGCATCACCGGAGAAATCAGGGATTGATCCGTGGAAACATTGGAATCAACCTCCAGCCATCTGTGTTGTAGCGGATTGATCTGAACCCGCTTCCAATTGAGCGTATCGGGCAGTGACTCGGCAGCACCGGTAACGGTCCAAGCGCTGTTATTCGCCTCGAAGTCGTCGTTAGCACTCGAATTTGGTATTTCCCTCGCGTTCACCCGGTAGGATGCCACCGCCGTTACGGGAGCAGGCAGTCCGAGGGATGGATCGGTGTAAGCGATGTTGAAATCCGCTTGCTGAATCCCGACCGCGCCATTCAGCGCTACGGTAATCGAGGCAGTGGCGTCGGAGTTGGGGCCAGCGGATGGGAAGCTCACGGCATTACCACCTGGGAAGCTGATCGCAGGATTCGTCGAAGTAATTGTGGCCGAGATGCTATTCAGTGTGGTCGAGCTGTCATTGTGCAGGGTGATGCTCAGAGTGCCGGTTTCACCGTTGCCCAGCCAGCCGTCGTGGTTGCAGGAACTCACATCGTCCACCAAGGTGGAGGTGACGTAAGTAAGAGAAGGCAATTCCCAGAAACCACGGCCATAGGTCGCGATGCGCAGGAAGCTGCCATCCGGCGGCATGTAAATGTCGCGCACCGCAACGCTGGGTAGGCCCGTACCGTAAGAAGCCCAGGTTGCGCCTCCGTCCGTCGAGTGGTAGACACCCGCGTAGGTTGCGGCAAAGAAGCTCTGCTTGGTGGCATCCCGGTTGTCGACGATGATTCTTTCGACTTGTACGTCGGGAAGGCCAGTGATGGCGGTCCAACTCGCGCCGCCATCCGTCGATTTAGCGACTCGCGTCGCACCCGCGAATGCTGCAACGGAGGTGACGAAGATGGTGGAGTTGTCCACCCAAGTCACGCTTTGCATGGAAGACTGAAAGCCGGGAACGAGTAAATTCATCGACAAGTTTGTCCAACTCGCGCCGCCGTTGCTGGTGAGTTCCACGCGTCCGCCCGTGGCGGGGACGCCTACGTGAAGGAGATCGACTGGGCTAACCCCGAGTCCGTGGGCGCTGCTTCGGAGGCCTATGAAAGGTATTCCCCCTTTTCCGATTGTCCCGATAGCGGTGACGGACGGCGGGTTGGTACCTAGATCTACCCTGCTAATGTTTCCTACCGACGAAGTAAAGAAAATCTTGCCTGTCGGATCCAGACTGGGATTCGGGATGGTGATGGGAGTATAGAAAACCGTACCATTCGCTGTGGGAACCCCGAATCGGAACCAGCTGGCGCTCAGGTCGGGCGTTTGATTTGTCAGATTCGCGGCGTAGCCGTTACCCGGCAGAGTCGTGAGCGACATATTGGTGCTGCCCTGGTCCCATGTCGCAGCGATGCCGTCACCGCCCAAGCTCTGGTTGTAGATCGTAGTGTTGCCTTTGCGCGAGCGCGTTCCGTTGTCCTGGAATCCGCCAATCACGTTGGACGGGAATCCCGGTGTTGAACTGATGGAGTAGATCAAGTGCGTCTGCAGGCCGTTGTTCTTATCGCTTGACCATGTGGCGCCATCGTCGGTGCTGACGAAGATTCCGCCATCACTACCGAATAAGAGGGTGGGGGTGCCTGCGCGACTAATCGCTGCGGTTTGGAAGTCGGCGTGGACGTAAGGCAGCGCCGCACGGCCCTCGAAAGGCAGCCAGTCGGAGACCAAAGTCCAAGTCAAGCCGCCATCGGTGGTTTTGGCGCTGCTTAAATTTCCGCCAAGATATACGGTGTTGTGCCCTGGGTCGCGAGGATCGACCAGAATCATCTGGTTGTACCAGGACTGGCCGTGCATGAGGTCCATATT
This sequence comes from Acidobacteriota bacterium, assembly GCA_043734305.1. GTDB lineage: Bacteria > Acidobacteriota > Terriglobia > Terriglobales > Acidobacteriaceae > Acidiflorens. The sequence goes on from JAYTFO010000377.1 coordinate 2,468, forward strand.
GGCATTGTCGACGCTAGGATTCGTCGGGACTTTCGGGTTCAATCCCAGGGCGGTCCAGTCCAATCCCCCGTTGGTCGACTTAAACAAATCGAGCTGATCGGAGGAATTCGATTTTTCCGCGAAAGCATAAACCGTGCCGTCGCCCGCCGTTCCTACCGCAAGCGTGGTACGACCCGCCGCGGCGAAAACGCCGCCGCTGTTCGGGATGGCGTTCCACGTTGCGCCGGTGTCGATTGAATAGTACAGTCCGCTGACAAGGCCGCAGAAATTACCGAATGGGCTACAAGGTTGCGCGTTCAGCACGAGTCCTGCGCTGGTAGAAACGATGCTCCAGATCACTTGTCCGGAAGAGAGCCCGCCGACAGGGATGAGCGTGTAGGTTGCCCCACTGTCCGTCGAACGATACAAACCTGTGTCGGTGGCGACCAGAACAACATCTTGCGGTCCGCTGCTATCGACATAGATGTCGCGTACGGAAAGCGAAGGTCCCATATCGACTGGGGTGCCCCACGTTTGGCCACCATCGGTGGACGTGACCACGGCTCCGCCAATATTGACAAGGTCGAAGGGGTCGCCCAATCCAAGGTAGATCACGTTGGGTGTGCGGCCAAACGCCATCGAGCCGCCGGCGGTTGTCGGCAGGCTGTCCGTTAGCGGCGCCCAGGTCGTGTTCGGCGACGTAAAGTTGTGCGTGACCCATAGACCGCCGCCCGAAGTCAGGAAATACAGCGTGTCCGGATCGGTCGGGTGCGGGAGAAACTTGCGCGCTCGACCGCTATCCCGCACAAACCCCGTTACGCCATTGATCTGGTAGTCCGCACCTTCCGGGCCGATCGGAATCCACGTCGGGCCGGAAACCGAGATCGCGCCGAAACTATTCCTGCGAGCAGCTTTTTCGTTCGCTTGCCGTTTGGCGCGTTCCTGGAGCAATTTGCGTTTGAATTCCGGAGTGGGAACGCCAACTTCCTTGCGCTGCGCGAGCATGCGAGCGGTCGCATCGTCTCCCTCGCCCACTTCGGCGCCAATTTTGCTGTAGACTCGCGGAGGATTCGCAGGCTTCAGCGACTTCGTGCTCTCATCCTGTGCGGAGCGCGGCGTAACTTTTTGTGAAATGGCGGAGGTAGTGAAAAGAAGCGCAACTGCGCACGTGGCAAATAAAGAACGGCCAGAGAGGAGCATGGGTTAGTTTCTCCTGAAGCAGATTCGTCGAATTTTTAACCTGACGGGTCGGGGCAAAAGTTGGAGTGGGGATCTCCAAACTTTATAAAGCCCGATGAGTCTATGACAAACCTGCTTCCATCACAAGCGGAAAACCTATCCCGTGGTGTGTGAAAAACTATGCATCCTGCCAGACGTCTTCTCCCTTTGACGGCCAACATGCTCAAGCCTTGAATTCCCTCAGCAACGACGCTCCCCGCTCGCCGCAGGAGGATTTGCCATGTTTGGTGGATCGGGAATGAATGAATTCTGGATTTTCCTGGTTGTCGCCTTGCTAATTTTTGTGGTCAGCCGAGTCGGTGATCTTGGTACGATTCTGAGCGACCGCCTCAAGAACTCGAGGAACGCTCTGAGATCGCCGCGTTCACTCTAAAGTCCGCACGGGATCGCCTAGTATTCGCCCAGGCACGTTGCGAAGCTGGACTACTGATCTTGTCTCCGGAGAAAAGGACTAGATTGTGGGCGATAAGGAGATCGGAGAGGCATTCTCTCTGGTCCGGATCAAACCCAAGACTCGCTGAATTGCCGCAATCCTGCGAGTTATCCGCGCCGACTCGGCGCATTCTCTCTGCAACTTAGACTGTGTGGCGGAGAGGGGGGGATTCGAACCCCCGGTACAGCTTTTGACCGTACAACGGTTTAGCAAACCGCCGCCTTCAGCCACTCGGCCACCTCT
>JAYTFO010000378.1:0-7062 GCA_043734305.1 Acidobacteriota bacterium
CGCGAACGGCGTAGTCGGCGAGCTTGGAGTCAGTAGCCAGTGGCCGGCACCCAGTTGCCAGTTTACCGCCTGCGCTCGGGATTCCGGGAGAGGTGGGCAGGCTAGGGCGTGGGCTGGTCCACATCCTCGAGGGTCTTTTTCTTTTTATGTACGGTGCGGATCACGATGCCCACGGAGAAGACGGCGTTGTCCTGCTTCTTGTGGAACAATCGCGTTTGCAGGTAGTCGGCTTTGAAACGTAGTGCGAAGCGAGGATTGAGGTTGTAATCGACGCCGCCACCGGCCAGCATGCCGAGGCCGCCGCTGGTTCTAGCAAACAAAACACCGTCTCTGTCGTGCGTCTCGCCGCGAACACCCGAGTGCCCGAATAGCGCCTCGCCGAACGGAGTAAAGCGGTCGGACTTGCGAATGGGGAACTGCACTCCGCCCAGGTAGTTGTAGAGCTTGGTCTTCACGTTGAACGTGTCGGAGTCGCCGTTAAAACAGAGCGGAGGGCACGTTGGAAACGGGTCCGGCACGGCGCGAGGAATTTTGGGAGTTCCGTAGAGTCCGTTGGCGTCGAAGACGAAGCCCATCCATTTGGCGACATTCAACCCGAACGAGCCGTTCCAGCCGTTCGACCGTGCTACGTGGCCGGAGTTGAACGAGTCGGTCATGCTGTACGAATAGCCGCCAAAAAGTTCGAGGCGGGGATACTTCAGCGGGACGGGTTGCGGAGTTTCCCCGGGGAGCTGCTGCGCCCACGAAACAACGCACAGCGCGGCCATCCCCACCAACACTCCCAACGTTCTCCTCACGAATCCTCCTTGAAGTCAGTACCCAGTGCTCAGTACCTGGTACCCAGTAACCCGATTCGCTTCTGGGTACTGGCAACTAGGTACTGGCTACCGCTTTCCCAAACATCGTATTGTAATGAAGCTGAATTTCTCCGCACGTTCCCTGCTCCGGCGAGTAGACCACGCAGGTGTCAAAGGGCCGGGAGTACACGTGCAGCGAGACGGCGCGCTGATTGGCTTCCCGCGGATTCAGCACGCGGTGCACCGGTTCCTGCGGATCGACCGCGCATGGATTCTCAACCGTCAGCTCCACTCGGTTGGATGCGTCCAGGCGGCATTGGCCTGCCTCGATATTCTGAAATCCTACGCGAAAATTTTCGACCACCAGTTTTCCGATGGGGGCTGCCATCCAGCAATTCTGGTCGCGATGATTGTGTACCGAACTCGCCTGGCCGACTTCCCAGCAGATCGCAATCAATTCGTAGAGCGGCGTCTTGTCGATCAGGTTGCGCGTGTAGTGCTGACGGTTCCAGGTCAGATAGGGCGCCAGGCTGGCCTCTTCGACCGGCGCCTGCTCCATGAAAACTCGAATTGGCTCGGTCTGGTCGAAGGCCGCGGCGGGAAACTCCCGGAGCTTGCGGACGAAATCGCCGATGGACACGCGCATAGACACGAATGTGTCAGTATATCGGTTTGCGAGCGAGGCTGCCTTTCTTCGCGAACTTCGCGGGGTTTTTTAGTGCACTTTGCGGTTACAGATTTTGCACTCTCCGCCGCGAAGGCAAGATCTTAACCGCAAAGTTCGCTAAGAAAGGCCGCAAAGAACGCGAAGACTGCGTGAATTTCGGACCATCCCGTTCATTCCACGAACATGCAATCCCCGTAGGAATAGAACCGATATCCGGATGCGACCGCCTGCCGGTAAGCGCTCATGACGAAGTCTTTCCCTCCGAGGGCGCACACCAGCATCAGCAGGGTGGATTCCGGCAGATGAAAGTTGGTCAGTAACGCATCTACAATTCGAAACTCGAATCCGGGATAAATAAACAGATCGGCTTCTCCGCTTCCCGGTTCGATGCGACCGGTCCCCACTTTGTGCGCGGCATATTCCAGAGTGCGTACGGTGGTTGTCCCCACGGCGACCACGCGGCGCTTCTGCTCTTTTGCTGAGTTAATCAGGCGCGCAGTTTCGGCGGAAATCTCGTAGTGTTCACGATGCAATTTGTGATCCTCGAATTTTTCCACCCGCATCGGTTGAAATGTTCCCAGGCCGACGTGCAAGGTGACTTCGGCAATCTCAATCCCTCGCTCGCGAATGCGTTGCAAAATTTCCGGCGTGAAATGCAGACCCGCGGTGGGCGCGGCGACCGACCCTCGCTCCCGTGCGTAGACAGTCTGATAGCGCTCGCGGTCGGAAGCCTGGTCCTCGCGGTCGATGTAGGGCGGCAGGGGGACGTGTCCGAGGCGCTCGATGCGGGCAAAAAAATCCGCGACGGGCTGAAATCTGATTCGGCGCTCGCCAAAACTGCCCCGCTCGATGACTTCCGCTTCCAGTTCCACTCCGTCGCAGGACAGATCGCCGGAACGCTCGCCGAAATGAATTTTCTCGCCGACTCCAATTTTTCGGCCCGGCCTGACCAGACATTCCCATTCGTTGTTGTGCGGCTCGGCAGAAATCTGACGGGTCAACAACACCTCGACTCGCCCTTGCAGAAAATCCCGCGCGGCCAGATTTTGCGGGCTCAGTGGATGCGCCCGCTCCCCGCTGCGGCGTCCATACAGCCTCGCCGGAAACACCCGCGTGTTGTTGACGACCAGCAGGTCGTCTGGCCGCAGCAGACCGGGTAACTCCCGGAACAAGCGATCCTGCGGGGCTCCCCCGGCGCGGCTCAGGTGCAGCATGCGCGATCCGGCTCGGTCGGCTAACGGCTCCTGGGCGATGAGTCCGGAGGGTAAGTCGTAGTGGAAATCGGAGACGAGCACGGAGGAATTATAGGGTGCGACGGGCGATGAGCCCGGCCATGGCTGGGTCGGCGTTAATTGTTGGACTTACGATTTGGAGACATTGACGATTGATTTTGTTGAAGCCCGGCAAAACCTGCGATACCATGACCGCGAGGCTTGTGGAGAAGAATGCCGAGTGAGCGACAGCACCGTCTAGCGATCGTCGAGTTCGGGCGACTGCTGCACGGCAATGGCTATGTGGCGGCGACGGACGGGAACCTCTCGGTTCGCCTGGACGAAGACCGCCTGCTGGTCACTCCTACTTACATGAGCAAGGGCCGGATGAAACCCTCCGATATGGTGATTGTGGATATGGACGGCAACCGCCTGGCCGGCAAGAAAAATGTTTCCAGCGAGATCGGGATGCACTTGCTGATCTACCGACTGCGCCCGGATGTGCACGGAATCGTACACGCGCATCCGCCCACTGCGACCGGTTTTGCCGCTTCCGGACTCGATCTGAACCAGCCGTTGGTCTGCGAAGTGGTGGTCGGCCTAGGCGAGATTCCGCTGGCCCGTTACGGCACGCCCGGAACTCCGGAGTTGGCCGAGGCTCTCGAGCCTCTGGTCCCGGCGCACGATGCCATTCTGATGGCGAATCACGGGGTTGTGACCTACGGTTCCACGCTCGAAAACGCCTACATGAAAATGGAGACCGTGGAGCACTTTGCGCACATCGCGCTGGTCGTACACTTGCTCGGAAGGGCGCAACCGCTCGGCGAAAAAGAGGTTGAAAAATTGTGGGCAGTGCGGCATCGCTACAACAGCGGTGGAAATTGCGCTCCGCCTCGCATGCGAGCGACGAGCGACGATCTTCGCGACGAAATACTGCCGAAAGAAACTGTGGGCAGCCGTCGATAGCGCCACCAACCTACCAGCCCACCTTCTTCCCCTTGTTCTGCTCGTCCAGCCACTTCTGCAACGGAGCAAAATATTCCAGCAGCGCTCCCGCATCCGTCTGACGTTCGCCGGTCAACGCCTCTAAAGCGTCCGGCCAGGGCTTGCTCTGGCCCATTTCGAGCATCTTCTTGAACTTCGCACCCGCCTCTTTCGATCCGTAGAAGGTGCACTGATGCAGCGGGCCTTTGTATCCGGACTCGCGGCACAAAGCGCGGTAAAACTGAAATTCCAGAATGTGCGCCAGGAAATACCGCGTATACGGCGTGTTCGACGCCACGTGATACTTCGCGCCCGGATCGAAGTTCGCCTCGCTGCGCGCCGTCGGAGGCGCGACGCCCTGATACTTCAGCCGCAAGTCCCACCAGCCCTTGTTGTAGTCGGCGGGTTTGATCTCGCCCGAGAACACTTTCCACCGCCACTGGTCGATCAGCAGACCAAAGGGCAGGAACGCAACCCGATCCAGCGCCTGCTTCAGCAGTTCGGGAATATCGTTGGTCCCCTGCGGAACATTTTCCAGCAGGCCGACTTTGTGCAGGTACTCCGGCGTGATCGCCAACGCGATGGCATCGCCGATCGCCTCATGGAAGCCGTCGTTGGCGCCGCTCTGAAACAGCGGCGGCTGATTCTTGTAGGCGCGCTGGTAGAAGTTGTGTCCCAATTCGTGGTGGATAACGACGAAATCCTCGCCCCGCACCTGAATGCACATCTTGACCCGCAAATCGTCCTGGTTGTCGATGTCCCAGGCGCTGGCGTGGCAGACCACGTCGCGATCCGCCGGCTTCACAAACAGCGACCGGTCCCAGAAAGTCGGCGGCAATTTCTCGAAGCCCATCGACGTGAAAAATCCCTCGCCATACTTCACCATGCCCTTGGCGTCGAGATTCTTCTTCTTCAGCAGGTCGGTGACGTCGACGCCACCCTTGTCTTCTTGTACTCCGGTCAGGTCATAAATATTTCCCCATTGCTGCGCCCAGATGTCGCCGAGAAGGTGAGCGGGAATCGGTCCATCCGGCGGGACCACGCCCGGCCCATACTTCTCTACCAACTTAGCGCGTACAAAAGTGTGCAGCGACAAATACAGTGGACGCACCTGATTCCACAGGCGCTCCAGATCGGTGGAAAAATCGTCGGGTGGCATGTCGTAACCCGCGCGCCACAACGCGCCTACGTCCTTGAATCCCATCTCCCGCGCACCCTGGTTCGACAGTTCGACAAACCGCGAATAGCGCGTCCGCATGGGCGGAGAGATGGAGTGCCATCCCGTCCACATCTCCTTCAGTTCTTCCGGATCGCGGCTGTGCACCATGATCTTTTCGATGGCCGTGATGTCGAGACACTCTCCGTTCTTGCGGCAATATTTTCCCTTGCCGTAATCCGAATCGAGCGCGACGCCGATCGAGGTCATCTCTTTGCGAAGCGCTGGATCGCTGGGCGCGGGCGCCGTCAGCGACAACTTCAGCAACATGAATTTGCGCGCCAGATCGGACGGCATGTTGAGGCCGTCGAACCGCTTACTCTGTTCCACCAGCCCAGTGATGACGGCAGTGGACTCATCAATTGCGGCCGCAGCCATCGCCTCGGTGTCATCAGTGATGAAATTTTCCTGCACCCAGGTGGCGCGGTTGACTTTCACGATCTGCTCTGCGAATTGAGCTTCAGCCTTGCTCATGAACTCTTGAGCTTCAGCAACGGTGGGAGCGGTTTGGGAATATGCGTTCATAGTAAGAATCAAGAATAAAAGACCTGCGAACTTCATGGGGCCTCCGGCGACCAACGATTATGACGGATGAGCGGGGGAATTGTCAGCGCGGGAGCGACGGGTAGGGCGTCAGTTTATTCCCAGAGCAAAGAAAGAGCGCCAAACCACCAAGGGCCCGAAGTAGCACGAAGGCCTTGAAGGTTTTCGGTTTTTTCCGTGGCCCCTCGTGCCCTTGGTGGTTAAAGCTTTCAGAAATTGCCTATTCCGGCAGCGACTTCGCCGGTGTGCCCGGCTTGACGTTCGCGTGTTTCTTCGCTTGCGCGATCAACTGCACGACCTTGTCCTTTGCTTCGTAACTGGGATTCGTCGTCAGCAATTTCTGCCACGCGGCTACCGCTCCGTCCACATCCATCTTCCCCTGCCACTTCACAATGCCGAGGTTGAAGAGCGCGTTCGCCTTGGTTGGTTCGTAGCGGAGCGCCTGATTGAACTGCTCGATCGCGCCGTCGGAATTGCCCAGATACCACATGGCGGTGCCGAGGTCGGTCCGAACGTTGGCGTTCTCGGGAGCAATCTTCAGTGCGCGCCCGTAGTAGTCGATCGCCGTCGGATACTGCTGCGTGTCGTAGTAGACGTTGGCGATCTCGGCGAGGAGCCCTGGGTTATTTGCATCCGCCTTGAGTTTCGCGAGCAGCGGAGCGGCCTGCGTGTCGGCCATCTGTTTCATCTGCGCGGGACTGGGCGTCGGCTGTCCACTTGTGCCGGCAGGCGCAGCGGCAACGCTCTCTACTGGGCCAGGCGTCGCGGGCGCCTGTGATCCGCGGATGAACCATCCACCCGCAATGCCGATCAGCAGGCAGATCACGGAGAGTGTGTAGGCTTGAACGCTGGTCCACTGGTTGTTAGTTGTCATAGTCATAGGGAAACACGCTCCGTCGTTGGTCGTTCGTCGTTTGTCCTTCGTCCTTCGCAAACCGGGTCGTTGGTCGTGCGTTCCTCCCTGTCCGTGGCTCCGAAGGCCCAACGGCGAATAGCGAACGCCCAACGACCAACCAAGAACGACTAACGACCTCTCGCCTCGGCGATCAGTTTCTCCACCGCCGCCTTGCGATCCGCGCTCAATTGCGGATTCGTCTTGAGCAGTTCTTCCCACGCGGCGACTGCGCCGGGCCCGTCTTTCTTGCCCTGCCAGCGGATCATGCCGAGGTTGAAGAGTACGGCCCCGTTCTTGGCGTCATACTTCAGCGCTTCTTCAAGTTGAGCGAGCGCGGCATCCGCGTCGCCGCTGTAGTACAGGACCGAAGCCAGGTCGGACCGCACGCCTGCATTTTTCGGATCAACTTTCAACGACCGCTGATAGAAATCGGCGGCCTCTTTGAATTGATGGGTCTGCTTGTAGGTGTCGCCGATCTGAATCAGCAGGGCCGCGTCGTTGGGATTCGATTGCAACCGCGCCAGTAGCGGCTCGGCTTTCTTGTCGGCCATGTGCTTCATCTGTTCCAGGGTGGGTATTCCGCCCGACATGCTGGAATGGGCTTCGCCCGCATCCACCGGGCGCACGGCAGCGGTTGCGGACGTTGCAGGCTGCGATCCCCGAAAGAAGTATCCAATCGCCAGACCCACGATCAGGCAGACGGCTGCCGTGACGAGCACTTGCCTGGTTTGCCAGTTCGCTCCCGCAGC
>JAYTFO010000379.1:0-19045 GCA_043734305.1 Acidobacteriota bacterium
CGCGTCGAGCGCTCGACGCCGCGCTCGACTTCCAGATGTCGACGCGCTGCTTCCTGCATTTTCGACATGGGCGCCACGACAACACGCTGACATGGGAAGCGCAGGACGAAGCGGCGGCCCGCAAGATCGGCGTTGAGGAAATGCCGATCGCGAGCGCCGCCGACTGGATGCGAGTTTACTTTGGGCATGCGCGCGCGGTGCATCGCGTCAGCACGCAATTGCTGGAAGAAATTCCGGCGGCGTGGTCGTCGGTGTACCGGCAGTTTCAGAGCTGGAGAACGCGCGTCTCGACGCCGGACTTTTCGGTGGTCGATGGAATGATCTTCGTGCAAAAGCCCGACTCCCTGCAGGACCCGGAGGTGCTGCTGCGGCTGTTTCACTTCATGGCCGAACAGGGACTGAAACTGAGCACGACCACGGAACACAAAATCGAGCAGGTGCTGCCGGCGCTGGCGTCCACGCCTCCGCGGGGGGCGGAGTTGTGGCTCTACTTGCAGGAGACGTTGTCGCAACCGCATGCCGCCGACGCGCTGCGGGCGATGAATGCGTTGCGCCTGCTGCCGCTGCTGCTGCCCGAATTGAAGGGGATTGAAGCGCTGGTGGTGCGCGATTTTTATCATCGCTACACGGTGGATGAACATTCGTTTCTGGCGATTGAAAATCTCCATCGCCTGCGCGATTCCAAAGCAGAGTGGGACCGGCGACTCGCGGAAATACTGGGCGAACTGGAACAGCCGGAGTTGCTCTACTTGGCGCTGCTGCTGCACGACTCGGGCAAAGCGCTGCCCGGGGACAATCATGTGGAAGGCAGTCTGCAATTCGTCGAGAGCTGCGCGGACCGGCTCGACCTTGACCCGGCGGACCGCGAAACGCTGCGCTTCCTGGTGGGAGGACATCTGGAGATGTCGGCGGCGAGCCGGCGGGACGTGTTTGATCCGAGCAACGTGAAGACGTTCGCGGAAAAGATCGGCGTGCCGGAGCGGCTGAAGATGCTGTGCCTGCTGACCTATGCCGATATCAAGGCGGTCAATCCCGAGGCGATGACGGCGTGGAAGGCGGATAATCTGTGGCAACTCTATATTGCCGCCGCCAACTATCTGAGCCGAAGTGCGGACGAACGCGTACATACAGACGACAACGATGCGACGCTGGCGCATCTGCGATCGCTGGCTCCGGTGGCGGGCAAGAAGATCAACAATTTCCTGGAAGGCCTGCCGCAACGCTATCTGCGGATGCACGGCGTCGGCGAGGTGCTGGCCCATGCCGAGATGGCGACGCACATCGGCCATGACTCGGTTCAGTTGAGCCTGAAGCAGGTGCGGCACTGGTATGAGTTAACGTTGATCACCACCGACCGGCCATTTCTATTTGCTTCGGTCTCCGGCACGCTGGCGGCGTGGGGAATGAATATCGTCAAGGCCAACGCATTTTCAAACGGCGCTGGAGTGGTGGTGGACACTTTCTTTTTCACCGACCGTTTCCGCACTCTGGAGTTGAATCTTCAAGAGTGGGAGCGCTTGAAACAGAGCGTCTCGGCGGTGATCGCGGGAAAAGGCGACGTGGCACGCATGTTGCAGGACCGGCTGCGCTCGGAGAAGACCGATGCCACCAAAGTAAAGATCGAGACGCAGATCGAATTCGACGACGCCTGCTCGCCCCATAGCACGCTGATGCAGGTCATCACGCAGGATCGTCCAGGACTGCTCTACAAGATGTGCTCGCAGATTTCGAAGCAGGGATGCAACATTGAGATCGCGCTGATTGAGACCGAGGGGCAGATGGCGATCGACGTTCTCTATCTCACCGCGGGCGGGGCCAAACTGAGTGCGGGTCGGCAGGCGGCGCTGGCTGAGGGGCTGCGAGAGGAACTCGACCCGAAGGGCTGAAGAGTCGTTCTCAAGCAGAGTGTACGACCTCGCCGGCTGAAGCCGGACACTAAACAAAACCTTTATCGCAGCGGTGAACCGCTGCGCCACCCAAAAGCAAGTACGCTTGAAATGATGCCGACCGGGGCTATCAAAAAGCCCCGCAAAAGCCTTGACTTGTTTCCCAAAGATAAGTAAAAGTAATCTAATCGTAATAATACGTAAGTCATCGAAAGTCGCGGTTCTGAGGAGCCCCCTATGTCGACGTGCCAAAAGCTGGTCGCTTCTTTCCTATTCCTGCTCTGCGGAATTTCCATGGTCTTCGGTCAGGGCAGCTACACAGCCCAGATTCGCGGGACAGTCACCGATCCAACGAGCGCCGTGGTGGCGCATGCCAAGGTCATTTTCACCGATGAAGCCACGGGTGTATCTACGTCCTCCGAAACCAATGACAATGGGCAGTATGTCGTCAGCGGTCTGCGTCCGGCAAAGTACGAGGTTAAAACAGAGGCGGTGGGTTTCCGGGCGGTTGATCAAAAAGGCATTGTGCTGGCGATCAGCCAGCAGGCCACGCTGAATTTCAGTTTGAAGCCCCTCTCGGTGATGGAGAGCGTGACCGTGACGGAGAGCGCTCCTCTTCTGGATACGGGCGGCGCATCGCTGGGCACGGAAGTGACGAATGAATTCATCAGCCGAATTCCATTGGCCAATCGCGACGTCACCAAGCTTGTCTATTTATCGGCGGGCGTGACGGAACTGAATAACGGGATTGGGTATCCGACGGGCACGGATTTTTCCTCGAACGGGCAGCGCTACGCGTCGGCTGAAATTCGTTTGGATGGAACGCTGGCGACGGGACCGGAGCAAGGCGAGGGCGCGACCTCGAATCTGAGTTATGTGCCGTCGGCGGAAGTGATTCAGGAATTCAAGGTACAGAACAACAGTTTTTCGGCGGAGTACGGCAGCAACGGCGGAACGGTCGTCAACGTAGTGATGAAGTCGGGAACCAACAAGCTGCACGGAAGCGGCTGGTGGTATCTGCAGCGCACCGGCTTGAACGCGAACGATTATTTCTCGAATCGCGACGGGGTTCCGCGCGCCGCCTCCACTCACGACCAGTACGGATTTTCCGTCACCGGACCGATCATCAAGAACAAGACGTTCTTTCTGTTCGATCTGGAGCGAGTGCGGCAGGAAAACAAGGCGCTGATCCAAGGGCGGGTTCCGACCGACTTGGAGCGCAAGGGGGACTTTTCGCAGACACTGGCTCTGGACCCAGGTAACAATCTTGTTCCTGTTCAACTCTACAATCCATTCGATCTGAATCCGGGTCCGCCGGGTTCGAATCCGACGCGCAATCCTTTCCCGATCACCGCGGACGGTCGAGCGAATGTAATCCCGGACGGCATGATCGACAGTGTCGGGCGTAACCTTGCCAATGCGTATCCGGAGCCAACCGGCCCGATCGATTACGGCAACAACGTGAACTATTCCAAAGGAGTGGTGGACACTTCGCCCTCCACGCAATTCGACATCAAGATCGACCATCAGTTGAACGAGAAGAACCGGTTGATGGGGCGCTACAGCCAGAACAAAAGCAGCTTCACCAATCCGGACTCGTTTTATGGCGGGCTGGTCGGCGACCAGACCACACGCAACATTGTGCTGGAGCACACCTGGTCCATCAGTTCCCGTATGTTGCTGACGAGCCGGTTTGGCATGGACCGCTATTACCAGAAGGGCACTTCGCAGCACGTCGATCCCGCGCAGTTCGGGCTGCCGAGCTTGCTGTCGGAAGCCAACAACATCATGCGCATGCCGGTGACAGGAGTGGATAGCTACACTACCCTGGACAGCCAGTGTTGCGCCGACACCACCAACGGGCACACGCAGTACATCTATGGGACGGCGCTAAACTGGGTGAAGGGCGCTCACGTCTTCAAGTTTGGCTTTGAGCAACGGGAATTCTTTAACAATTTTTACCAGCCGGACTACGCTACCGGGACTTTTAATGCGGGACGGATCATCACGGAGCAGGACCCTTTCGGGAGTCAAGCCGACGATCACACCTTCGGTAACGGAATCGCGACTTTGCTGCTGGGCTTTCCGGATAGTGGACAGCTCAATATCAAAACAGCGGTCGCCAACAAATCGAAGGAGACTGCGTTCTACGCCCAGGACGATTGGAAAGTGACTCCTCATCTGACCTTGAACATTGGCTTGCGCTATGAATGGAGCACGCCCTACACCGAGCGGCACAACCGCGTGCAGTTCAGCGACTTCAACACGCAAAGCGGCGTGACGGTGGATCTTACCCCGCCCACCACTGACACCCTTGGCAATCCATTGCCCGCCGACCTGAGTGGGCTTGGACTGGGTCCAACGAACCTGAGAGGAGTTACGCGATTCGCGACTTCCAGTCAGCGGCATGTTCCCGTGGACCGCAACAATTTCGGGCCGCGCCTCGGATTTGCCTACGAAGTTCGCAACAACACGGTGGTGCGCGGAGGAATCGGAATGTTCTATGGCATTTCGTCCGCGACGAATTTTCAGTATGCCGGCACCGCATTCCGGCGCGATGCTCCCATTCACTTCACGAACGATGGCGGACTTAGCCAAGTCGCTACTTTCGAGAACCTGTTTCCGAATCTCCCAGCGGGGGCCCTGCCGGAGCCGCAAGGCACACAGTACGGAGCGCTGGCCAACTGGGGCTACGTGAACCAGAACGACCTGGGCACGGCAGAGGCGCGGAATCCGGAGGTTTACCAGTGGAATCTTGGGCTGCAACATTTGTTTCCATTCGGGGTCGTGATCTCCGCCGACTACTCGGCGAATCGCAGCACGCATCTGCCGTGGGGAGGAGAGACGCGCAATCGGAATTTTCTGCCCTCCGGGATACGAGAGCAGTTGGTGGCCCAACTGAATCCAAGTCACGACCCCAACGACAGCTCGGTAAGCGCGTTGTTAAGCACTCAGGTTCCCAACCCTTTTCTGCCGCTCTTCACTGGCCCCAGCGCGATTTTCAACGAGCCGGACTCCCGTTATAGCGACCCTGTGAATGGAGTTCCTCTGATCAACCTCCTGCGGCCGTACCCGCAGTTTGACAACAACTTCGAAGGCCTGCCATTGATGACCGCCAGTTCCTGGTACAACGCGTTGCTGGTTCGCTTCCAGAAGCGGCCGAGCCACGGTTTGAGTTTCGAAGGCAGCTACACGTGGGCGAAGGCCACGGACAATTCTTCTTACGGCGCGAACAGCTTTATATTTTTTGGCGGATCGGGCCTTGGATTTCCACAGCAACTCGATCACCTGGCGGGAGAGCACTCGGTGGGAGCGAACGACAACCGTCATCGCTTCGTAATCGCGACTGTGTATGACCTGCCGTTCGGCCGCAACCGGTGGATCGGCGGCGATTGGAACAAGGTGCTCGACGGGATTCTTGGCGGATGGTCGGTAAACTCGCTCATAACCTTCCAGACCGGGCAACCCATTCCGTTTGCGACCTCCTCGCAGAGACTGGCGGACGGCTTCCAGCGCCCGAACATCAGCTGCAATCCGATGAGTGGAAAGAGCCTGCACGACGTCGCCACCGCGAACGACCCCAACGTCAGGTATTTCAACGAGAGCTGCTTCCAGGACCCCGGCGATCAGATTGCCGGCAACGCGCCGCGCTTCTCGGACAATGCCCGCGGACCGGGGATCAAGAATCTGGATCTCGGAATTTTCAAGGACTTCCCGATTCGCGAGGGCATGAAGGCCGAGGTGCGAGCGGAGTTCCTGAACGCAACCAATACGGTGCGCTTTGCTACACCAGCCTCGTTCCAGGGCGATTCCGGCAGTTTCGGGCTCGTGACCGGGCAGGCGAATACGCCGCGGCGGATTCAGGTGGCGGTTCGGTTCGAGTTCTAGACTTCATCTTCGTTGTGCCAGCTGGGCAAGGGGCGGCCGTGGTTACGGGTCGCCCCTTTTCCGTGTTGTTGTTTCCGGTCGGGATGTAGAGACCTACGCCGGCGGGACTTGCTGAGTTACAGGCGGCGAGGACGGGGGTGCAGTGTCTGCGGGACTCGTGTCTTCCCATTTGGCTACCCGGCACTGCCGAGAGTGGGTGAGAACTCTTCTTTCGCCCCGCTGGGGCTCCGTCGTTTTCCACTTCACCCACGGCTTACGCCGTGGGCTGTATTCTTGCGCCGCTTCGCGGCTGGGGCGTGGCGGACAGGTTCGTTCCGAAGTAAGAAGTTCCGCCGCAGCGGCTAAAGCAGAACTCAAAATAGCGCCGCTATCGCAGCGGTGAGCCGCTGCGCCACCCAAAAGCAAGTTCAACAGCGAGTTGCTCCCGCAGGCTGCAAGTGCAAACGCTGCGGGGGGCGCATCATCCGCTATTGGAGCGGAGTGGTGGTGTAGTCGCAGGCGGCGATGGGGGTAACGGAGGCGCGCACCACGCTGTCGGCGAAGGAACAGAAATAACGGACGCCAGTCGAATTGGCGACGGACGGCGAGCCAACGACCTGATAGGTCGCCGCCGGAGATCCGCTCACGCCCGTGAGTGCGAAGTTATACCCACTCTTACTGCCGGCAGCGAGGTCAGTGGGGATCAGGCAGGCGCTGGCGGGACTGGGCGGCGCACAACTGATGCCGCCGAGAGCGCTCAGACTAGCGGGAAAACCAACGGTTGGATACGTCGACATGTACGAAATCATGCCCGAATTAATGGTGCGAATCGAACCCACCGCGGAGGCTTCGTTGGCATTCATGCGAGCGCGCATCAGGCTCGGGATGGCGATCGAAGCGATGATCAGGATAATGGCAACCACGATCAGCAATTCAATGAGCGAGAAACCTCTTTGTCTATTTTTTGCCTGCATCGGAAACTCCCTGGGGTCAGTCGCCTGAAGTCGGCTAGAGGAGGCCAATTCGGCGGTCCAGAAGCTGACGAGGCTGACGAGATACATCTATGATCGAAGCGTAGACCGCAGAGATGAGGCGCGTCAAGGGCGCTGTCAAAAAGAGGCTGGCATGGGGAAAAGGGTTGCAGCTTTGTGCGCGGGCGTTGCACAGATAGTGCAATCGGGGAGGCAAGGCAGGACGGGAGCTAAAGCCCCAGTCAATTTAGACGGCTAACGCGGCCCTGAAGTTGCCGCTCTTCCACGGTCGTTCAAGCGTTCATCCACCTGCCCACATCGGCCGGTAGCGGATTCTAGACAAAGCTCCATCAACTCGCGAAATGCGCTAGACACTAGGGCGCATGTCGCTCGACGTGCCGCCGGCTGCGGGGATGTAGCAGTTCAGGGTGTAGTCCATCACCATGCGGTCGGCATTGAATCGCCAGCCCAGAGTGCGGATGGTGCGCTTCATGCGTTTGATCCAACCGCGGGGCAGACCGTCGCGATCGCGATTGTAGTAAAGAGGAATCACTTCTTCGGTCAGAACGCGCATCAGGTCGTCGCCGTCGCGGGTGTCGTGGACGTCCATATTGGAATGAGTTCTACCGGTTCCGATGGCGAAGCCGTTGAGGCCGTCGTAGGCCTCGGCCCACCAGCCGTCGAGGACGGAAAGATTCAGGCCGCCATTGAGAACGACTTTTTGTCCGCTGGTTCCGGAGGCTTCGAGCGGGCGCCGCGGATTGTTGAGCCACACGTCCACGCCTTGCACAAAGTGGCGTCCGACGTTGATGTCGTAGTCCTCGACGAAGGCGAACTTGTCGCCGAATTGTGAATCGCGCATGAGTTCAGCGATCTGCTGGAGGATGCGCTTGCCGGGCTCGTCGTGCGGATGAGCTTTGCCGGCAAACACAAATTGGACGGGGCGTTTCGGATCGTTCACCATCGACGCGAGTTTTTCAATATCGCGCAGGATCAGGTTGGCGCGTTTGTAGGTCGCAAAGCGGCGCGCAAAGCCGATGGTGAGTGCGTCCGGACTCAATACGCGTTCCAGTTTCTGGAGCACTTCGCGCGGCTCGCCGCGATGTGCGGCCTGCTCGACGGCGCGGCGGCGCACGAATTCCAACAGGCGCGACTTCAGGTTGAGATGCGTCTCCCAAAGTTCGCCGTCATCCACGTCGTCGATGCCTTCCCAAATTTTCGCTTCGCTGCTGCGCTGATGCCATCCGGTACCGAGGTGACGGTCGTAGAGACGGAACATCTGCGGCGCGAGCCATGAGGGAACGTGCACGCCGTTGGTGATGTGTCCGATGGGCACGCTGTCTTCCAGCTTGCCGGGGGAAAGTCCAGTCCACATGGCGCGCGAAACTTCTCCGTGGAGCGCGGATACGGCGTTGGCGCGGCGCGAGAGCCGGAGACCGAGCACGGTCATGCAGAAGGGTTCATCGACGTTTGGATTTTCGCGGCCCAGGCCCATGAAACTTTCTTTCGAAAGGCCTAGGGCATCGCGCAGGGGGCCGAGATGTTCTTCGGTCAGATCGCTGTCGAAGCGATCATGGCCGGCAGGGACGGGCGTATGCGTGGTGAAAACAACTTCGCGCGAGACGCGGGGCACGGCCCGTTCGAAGCTGATGCCTTCATCTTCCATCCGCATGCGAACGGCTTCCAGCACCGCGAAGCCGCTGTGTCCTTCATTGAGATGGAGCACGCCGGGCTGGATCCCCATTTGGCGAAGAGCGCGCAGGCCTCCTACGCCGAGCAGCAACTCCTGGCGAATGCGGGTGCGGCGATCACCGCCGTACAAGCGTGAGGTGAGTTCGCGATCCTCGGGATGATTGCCTTCAACATCGGAGTCGAGCAGGAAGAGATCGCAGCGGCCGACTTTCACGCGCCAGACTTTTGCGCGAATGGAACCAGAGCGGGTTTCGATCTGCACCACGACGGGCTGGCCGTTCTTGCCGATGGCAGTTTCCATCGGCAACTGGCTGACGTCGGTTTCAAGATATTCCTCGCGTTGCCAGCCGCTGCGGTCGAGGCGCTGGCGGAAGTATCCCTGGCCATAGAACAGGCCAACGCCGACGAGCGGAATGTCGAGATCGGAAGCGCTCTTGATGTGATCGCCGGCGAGGACGCCCAGGCCGCCAGAATAAATCGGGAGCGATTCGTGCAGGCCAAACTCGGCGGAAAAATAAGCCACGGGACGCGTCCGCAAAATGCCGGCGTGGCGCGCTCCCCAGGTGCGCTCGGCCTCCTGATACTCCAGCAGACGGCGGTAGGCGTAGTTGATGCGGCTGTGCAACACGAGTTCGGCGGCGCGCGACTCCAGTTTCGCCAGCGGGAATTCCGCAAGCAGTGAAACCGGGTTGTGATTCAGTGTGCTCCAACGCACCGGGTCAAGGTCGTGGAACAAGCCCCCGGAATCGTGGTCCCAACTCCACCATAGATTGCGCGCCAGGGCCCAGAGCCGTTCCTGCGACGGCGCAATGAAGCGGTCAAGCGTACGCGCTTCGCTGACGACGGGCGCGACCTGGGTCGCCGCTTCGGTCAGCATGCGAATTTCGTCTTCTGGAAAAACTCGCGCCTCTTTGGTTTGTACAACCAGGATGCCCTGCAGGATGCCGCGATCGATCAGCGGAACGCCGAGGAACGACTGGTAGGCGTCTTCGCCCGACTCTTTGAAATATTTGAAGCGCGGATGAGTCTTGACCTGCTCCACCGCGACCGGACGCACCTGCTCCGCGACCAGGCCGGCAAGACCTTCGTGAATGCCCATGCGAAGCGTGCCGATACATTCGCGGCGGAGTCCGAGCGTTGCCGCCAGAACAAGATTGGCGCGGTCGGGTTCGAGCAGATAGGCAGAGCAAACGTCGGTGCGAAATCGCCGCGCAATCAAGGCGACAACATTCATCAGAGTCTCCGCGGGCTTGCCCCCTTCGGCCGCGAGGTTGGCGATTTCATCCAGCCTGAGTACGCGACCCGTATCGTGGGAATTCGCGTCCTGCTCCCGATCCTCAACTGCTTCGTGGTGTTGGTCCAATCTGGTAAAGCCTCCGTGAAACAAAGTTAGGGTCTAATGGCATCATCGGCGGAATGAGACAAACACTTGTCCCTGCGCGGCCATCCCTTTTCTATTTTACGGTGTGGCAGGGGAATCGCCATACCTGTACACCAGTATCGGCATCGGTTCAAGGCTGGGCAAGCTGCTTTTTTCGATCCGGTGAATCAATTTGACCGTCGCGGCGCAACGGGAATGGGAAATCCCGCGACTGTACAAATGAAGCCGTTCGTATAAGATTGGCGCTGCAATTCTTCGCGGGCTATGATCCTGCCCAGGGACTCGAACTTGTATCTCAGGCCCAAAACCCTTGATGAAGCGGTGGTTCAGCTGCAAATGCCGGGAGTGCAAGTGCTGTCCGGGGGGACGGATTTTTATCCGGCGCTGGGGGATCGGATCGCGCAGGAGCCGGTCATGGATATTTCAGGCCTGCGAGAACTGCGCGGAATTTCGAGCGATGCCAGTTACGTCCGGATCGGCGGGCTAACAACCTGGAGCGACGTGATTCGAGCCCCGCTGCCCCGCTGCTTCGATGCGCTGAAGAGCGCGGCTGGGGAAGTTGGCTCGGTGCAGATTCAAAATCGGGGGACGGTGGCGGGAAATTTATGCAACGCGTCGCCGGCGGCGGACGGAGTGCCTCCGTTGCTGGCGCTGGATGCGGAGGTGGAACTGGTGTCCAGTGCGGGATCTCGACGCATGGCGCTGGCGGAGTTCATTGTCGGCAATCGACAAACGCAGCGGCGCGCGGACGAATTGCTTACGGCGGTGTGGGTTCCTCGATCGATCGAGGACGCGCGATCTTCTTTTATAAAGTTGGGAGCGCGGCGCTATCTGGTGATCTCTATTTCGATGGTAGCCGCACTCGTTCTTGTGGAGGGCGGCCGGGTGAGGGCGGCGCGGGTTGCAGTGGGATCGTGCTCAGCAGTGGCGCGACGGCTGACTGAGCTTGAGGACTTCTTGGTAGGTGCGCCGGTCGATGGTGGACTTGGCAGGTTCGTTACTCCTGCACACCTCGCGCCGCTCGCGCCGATTGCCGATGTGCGCGCGACCGCTGAATATCGCCGCGATGCTTCGTTGACTCTCGTTCGCCGGGCGCTCGACGCCTGCGTAGAGGCGCGCTGATGGGTACAACGCGCGAGTTGCACGCAGCGTCGGAGTCGCGAAAAAAAGCAATCGCGTTTTCTGTCAATGGACACCGTGTGTCGGTAGCGAGTGCTCCGATGCAACGACTTTCGCGCGTGCTGCGGGAAAATCTGGGATTGACTGGGACCAAAGTTGGATGCGACGCGGGCGACTGCGGCGCTTGCACGGTGCTGCTGGACGGCGAGCCGGTCTGCGCGTGCCTGGTGGCGGCGGGGCAAGTGGCCGGACGTGAAATTACAACTGTGGAGGGATTGCGGCATTCGCAGGCTGGAGCGCGCTTGCAGGAGGCATTCCTGCATCATGGCGCGGCGCAGTGTGGAGCGTGTACGCCGGGCATGTTGGTCGCCGCCACGGCGCTGCTGGATAGAAATCGCGCGCCGAGCGAGGCTGAAGTCATGGATGCGATCGGCGGCGTGTTGTGCCGGTGCACGGGCTATCGCAAAATTGTCGCGGCCATTCTTGATTCGCAATCGACGAGGGCGGTAGAAATTTCGCCGGCGGCGGGCCATGCGGTCGGGCAGCGGATGATCCGTCTGGACGGCAAAGGCAAAGTTGAAGGCAGCGAAATTTTTGGCGCGGATCAAACTCCGGTGGGCGCGTTGTGTGTGCGTGTGATTCGCTGCCCTTATCATCGCGCGCGATTTCAATTCGGCGACCTGGATGCGTTCGTCCGCGAGCATGCTGGAATTCATGCGGTTCTGACTGCGAAGGACGTGCCGGGAAAAGATTGCTATGGAGTGATCCCGCGCTTCGCGGACCAACCAGTATTTGCGCATCGGGAAGCGCGTCATCGCGGTGAAGCAGTGGCCGCCGTGGTGGGCGAAACGGAAATCGTTGAGGCGCTTGATCCTGCAGAGTTTTCGGTGGTGTGGGAGGAACTGCCTGCGCTGAAAGAAATCGACGAGGCGCTTGCGGCGGATGCTCCGCGGATTCACGGGCATCGCGAAGACAACGTGCTGGTGCGCGGACGCGTAGTGCGTGGAGACGTGGATAGGGCGCTGGCGGAGGCCGAGATCACCGCGGAAGGCGAATACGAGACTGGATTTGTCGAGCACGCTTACATTGAGCCGGAGGCGGGGTTCGCGCGCCGGGTGGGCGATGGCGTCGAAATTCAGGCGTGCACACAATCGCCGTATATGGATCGCGCCGACATCGCAACCATTCTTGGGATCGCTCCGGAAAAAGTGCGCATCATTCCTACGGCGGTCGGTGGAGGCTTCGGCTCGAAGCTCGACCTCTCGGTGCAAACTTTTCTGGCGCTGGCCGCATGGCATGTGGGGAAGCCAGTTCGCATGGTGTATTCGCGCACGGAATCTATTATTTCAACGACCAAGCGTCATCCCGCCCGGATGCGGTTGCGCGCGGGATGTACTCGCGATGGCAAATTGCTGGCGCTTGACTTCACCGCCGATTTCAACACGGGAGCTTATTCTTCATGGGGCCCGACCGTCGCCGCGCGCGTTCCGGTGCACGCATCGGGTCCTTATTATGTGCCGCACTATCGGGCCTTGGCGCGGGCGGTGCACACGAACGTCGTGCCAGCCGGGGCATTTCGAGGCTTTGGAGTGCCGCAAGCTGCCATCGCGCAGGAACAACTTTATGACGAGCTGGCGGATGGGGTGGGCATGGATCGATTGGAGTTTCGGATCCTGAACGCGCTCGACGACAACACGCCCACCGTCACTGGGCAGGTGATGGGAGAAGGCGTCGGCATTCGGGCGTGCCTGGAAGCGTTACGTCCTAAATGGCAGGCGGCGCGGCAGCAAGCGGCTGAGTTCAACTCCAAGGCAGGCGGGCCTTTCCGACGCGGCGTGGGCGTGGCGGGAATGTGGTACGGCTGCGGCAACACTTCCCTTTCCAATCCGTCCACGATACGAATTGGGCTGAAGCGCGACGGCCACATTGCGCTGCATCAAGGGGCGGTGGATATCGGGCAAGGATCGAATACCATCGTGGCGCAGATTTGCGCGGACGCGTTGGGTGCTCCCATTGATCGCTTCGACCTTGTCTCCGGAGACACGTCGATCACGCCCGACTGCGGGAAGACCTCGGCGTCGCGCCAGACTTTTGTCACCGGAAAAGCCGCGCACATGGCGGGGACGCAGCTACGGGACTCGATTATCGCGCTGGCAAAAAGTGGCGAGGGCGCCAGGTTTCGTTTCGAGGATGGGCGCGTGACTGTCGAAGAGACAAATGCCAGCCACACGCTCGCACTTGGCGATCTTCCGCTCGACGAATACGGATACGTCATCACCGCTGAAGCGACGTTCGATCCGCCGACTAGTCCGCTCGATCAAGACGGGCAGGGATCTCCGTATGCGGTGTTCGGCTTTGGCGCGCACATGGCGGAGATCGAGGTGGACGTCGAACTCGGCACGGTGCGCGTTCTCAAGGTCACGGCTGCGCACGATGTGGGACGCGCCATCAATCCTACGTTGATTGAAGGACAGATCGAAGGTGGCGTCGCGCAAGGATTGGGTATGGCGCTCATGGAAGAATTTTTTCCCGGCAAAGGCGAAAATCTTCATGACTACCTGATCCCCTCGGCGGGGGACATTCCGCCGATCGAATCGATTCTGATCGAAGATCCCTCGCCCATCGGCCCATTTGGAGCGAAGGGGATTGGCGAACAGGCTGTGATTCCGACTGCGCCTGCGATCCTCAACGCGCTGCACGATGCGGTGGGGATTCGTCTACGAAAAGTACCGGCGACTCCGGATCGCGTGCGCGCGGCGCTTCTAGCTCGGGCGCAGAAGGGAGAGGCTCGTGGCTGACGACGCGATCCGCTGTGATGCGTGCCCGGTGCTGTGTTACATCAAGCCGGGGAGGACGGGCTCGTGCGACCGCTACGGCAATCGCGATGGACAACTGGTGCGCCTCGATCCACACGTGATGCTCGAACAGGCGCAGTCGCGGGGCGAGTCACTGGTGCCATTTCTTGGGAAGAGTCAGGAGTGGGACGGCACGCTCGTCCGCGATGCGGAGACTTTTGTGACCGCGATCGGCGCGGGCACAACGTATCCCGACTACAAACCGGCGCCGTTCATTATTTCGTCCGAGGTCGCGGGCGTAGATATGGTCACGGTAGTGACGGAGGGAATTTTCAGTTATTGCGGTGTGAAGTTGAAGATCGACACCGACCGCCATCTGGGAGCCGAGTGCAGCACGGTGCGCGCGCAAGGGGAAGCAGTTGGCCACGTGACCACCGGCGAGTACGGATCGCAGATGCTTTCGCTGGGCGGGGTGCGGCATTTGACGGGCGGTAGCCGTCAGGGGGGCACTGCGACCTGCGACACGATTCTGAATCTTTGCAATGGCAAGGCGATGGAGTTATCGATTGAAGGCGGCGCGAAAGTTGTGGTGCAGGCGGACAAGCCTCCGATTGTCGACGGCGTGCAGGAAGAGCGGATGCGCGTGGGATGCGGGTCTGCGACCATCGGCATGTTTGCAAAACAGTGGTTCGGAAAGGTCGATGAGGTCGTGGTGGTGGACGATCACATCACGGGAGTGTTGTCGGAACATCAGGCGGGGAAGCTGCTGGGAGTCGCGGAAACTGGAATCAAGATGAAGGGGCGACGTTCCACGCCGGGGCGTTATTTCAAAGTTGCCGAGCCGGGGACGTCGTGGGGCGGGACTAATATTTCCGATCCTCTTTCTATACTTGCGCCGTTCGATCCCAAAGTTGCGAGGCCTGGACTGCGTCTGCTGATGGTAAGTACGACGGGAGAGCAGCACGCTTACTTTGAGTTGGACGAGGCGTTGCGTCCGGTGGAAAAGGATTTGCCTTTGGCGCTGAAGGAATCGGTGGCGCGCATCAAGGAAAACTGCGAGCCCGCGTTGTGTACCGTGTTGTTCATGGGCGGCGCGGGCGGTTCGCTGCGGGCGGGAGTGACGGAGAATCCGGTGAAACTTACGCACTCGGTGCGGGATGCTTTGACCCGAGTCACGTGCGGCGGCGCACCGGTGTACGTGTGGCCGGGCGGAGGAATCACGATCATGGTGGACGTGAGCCGCATGCCGGAGAATGCTTTTGGATATGTGCCGACGCCCGCGCTGGTGGCTCCAATTGAGTTCACGCTGAAACTTTCCGATTACGAAACTCTCGGCGGCTACATGGATCACGTGCGGCCACTGAGTTCCACTCAGCGCGACGACGAGGGTCGGCGGAGAGTAGCGCCGCGACCGGATAATCCGTGGCCGCTGAGAAATTCTGGAGCGGACAAATGAATCCGCGCGCACAGATTCGCATGCTTCCCGACGGACGCCGATTGCATCTGCACGATGGGCCGATTGACCTGGTGATCGAAGCGTTTGGCGCGGCTGGCGAAATCGAAGTTGCTTATCGGGCGGCAGCCGCGCGATTCGTTACAGTATTGGATGAACTGTGCGGCGAGCTTACATTCCTGCGACAGGCGACGCGTGTGGATGGGCCGCTGCCTCACGGTGTGATCGCGCGCAGGATGGTGGCGGCGGTGATGCCGTTTGCCGCAAGAACTTTTATTACGCCGATGGCTGCGGTGGCAGGCGCGGTGGCGGAGGAGATTCTTCTTTCGATGATTGCGGCTGCGGAACTCTCGCGTGCGTACGTAAACGATGGCGGTGATATCGCGCTGCACCTGAGTGCGGGCGAGAAGTTTGTGGTTGGAATGGTGGAGCGTCCGGACCGTCCGTCGCTGTTTGGCACGACTATACTCGATGCAGAACAGCCGGTTCGCGGCATTGCGACGAGCGGATGGCGCGGGCGCAGTTTCTCGCTGGGCATTGCGGATGCTGTCACGGTGCTCGCCGACGCAGCGGCTGAGGCTGACGCTGCCGCTACGATCATTGCCAATGAGGTGGATTTGCCCGGGCATCCGAATATCGGGCGCGTCCCGGCTTGCGAACTCGCGCCGGAGAGCGACCTGGGCTCGCGGATGGTGACGCAGTCGGTTGGCGAACTGAGCTTCGTTGAAATTCACGAAGCGCTATGGGCTGGAGTTCGCGTGGCGGAGTCGTTGCAAGTCGCGGGCTTGATTCGTGCGGCCGCCCTGAATTTGCGCGGCGAAATACGGATTGCCGACGGAGAGAGCGCGGTCAGCCCGGTTATTCGTTCACATCACGACAGGAGTCTGCTACATGCCTGAGGTTCAGATTCGAAAGAAACTTCTGTCGGTCGAGGAGATTTTTCACGAGGGCGGGCCGGTCGCACAGAAGCCGCTGCGTAGAGCGGCGGCGCTGGTCGTGATTCGAAATCCGTTTGCGGGCGCGTACGTAGAAGAGATTGAAGGCTTCATGGACGATCTGAAACCGCTGGGTCTGGAAATGGCGCGGTCGCTGGTTGCCGCGCTGGGCGGCGATGTGAAGACAGTTGAGGGTTACGGCAAAGGCGCTATCGTGGGATCGGCCGGCGAGATTGAGCACGGCGCGCTCTGGCATGTGCCGGGCGGCTACGCGATGCGAGAAGTGCTGGGCGGCGCGAAGGCGATTGTCGCTTCCACCAAGAAAGTCGGTGGACCGGGAACGCGGCTTGACGTGCCGATCACGCATATTAACGCGTCGTATGTGCGCAGCCACTTTGACGCGATGGAAGTCGGTATTGCCGATGCTCCACGCGCCGATGAAATTCTGCTGGCTCTGGTGATGACGACCGGCCCCCGCGTGCATGCCCGCGTTGGCGGGCTGAAAGCTTCCGAAATTAAGGGACAGGATGGGCTGCGATGAAGGCGCTAGCAAAGATCCGCAAGATCGCAATTTTTGTCGAAGAGACTTGCACAGAGATGGGGCGGGATGTCGATCCCCCCACGCGGCGGGCGGCGGCGGTGGCGGTGATCGAAAATCCTCTTGCGGGAAAGTATGTCGAAGATCTTTCCGAGTTGATTGCTATCGGCGAGGAACTGGGCGAGTTACTAACTCAACGCGCGGTGGCGGCGCTCGGGATTGCGGGAACTTCGGTCGAGAGTTATGGCAAGGCTGCGGCGGTCGGTGAAAATGGCGAGATCGAGCATGCGGCGGCGATCCTGCATCCGAAGCTTGGAACGCCGGTGCGGCGTGTGCTGGGCAAGGGCGTGGCTTTGATTCCTTCGTCGAAAAAACGTGGCGGGCTGGGCGTGGTGCTCGACATCCCGCTCGGCCACAAAGACGCCGCGTACGTCCGCAGCCATTTCGACGGCATGGAAGTGCGTCTCAACGACGCCCCACGCGCGAATGAGATCATGGTTGCGATTGCGGTGACGGATAGCGGACGTCCGCTGGCGCGGGTGGGCGGGCTGACGAAGGATCAGGTGAAGGGCGAGGACGGGTTACGGTAGCGGGGGACTATTGAACAGTCCGCAGCAAGATTACAATTTGTCAGATGAATAGAACTGACGAGGCCTATGCAAGTGGACCTACAATCTCGTGCTTCCTCTTCGGAATTGCGTCCCTGCATGCGCGGTGGTGGCTATGAGCAACCCGATTGGTGCCAGAGCAACAACCATGTAATTGTCGAAGCGAAACGAGAGAGGCGGATTGTGCCAAAGCGAGTACCCCAGCACGTACAAAGCGGGGCCGTAGAATAGCCATAACAAAACCAGCCCGCCGGCTGAGGCAACCGCTGACGCTCGATGCTTCCAATGGCTCATGACAGCAGCAATGAGCAGGACAATAGACCCGATTAGCGCAATGTATTGAAGTGGGCTAGTCGGTGCGCCCCAGATTGAGGACATCAGCAGGTACCAGATTTGCACTCCGGTAGCGATTGCTGTCAACGCATAGAGGAGAACGGCCAACACACCCCACATTCAAGTACGGCCAACATATTTCTGTCACGACAAATTGTCGGTAAGTCACAAAAATACGCTGCGGCTCTAACCGCTGAGGTAACGAATGACTGTTCGGCACTATCTGCTCCTAGTTCTCACATTTCGAGTTTTTGTTTCCGCCTCTCTTCCCTCTCAAACAACGAAGAGCAAAGCCGATCTGATCGTCACCGGCGGCACGATCGTCACCATGGACGGTGGCCGCACGATCTATGACGACGGAGCGGTCGTGGTCTCGGGCGACACCATTGTGGCGGTCGGATCGAGTGCGGACATCCAAGCGAAGTACGTTGCTCGCGAAACGATTGACGCCAGGAACACGCTGGTACTGCCGGGCTTCATCAATGGGCACACGCACGTTCCGATGACGTTGTTTCGCGGGATTCACGATGACGTCACGCTCAACGACTGGCTCTACAAATATATTTTTCCGGCGGAAGCGAAGAATGTGACGGAGGAATTTGTCCGGTGGGGGACGCGACTGGCGGCGGCGGAGCAGATTCGGTCGGGCGTCACAACGTTTGCGGACATGTATTACTTCGAAGACGCGGTGGCGGAAGAAACTAAAGCGGCGGGCATGCGGGGCGTGCTGGGCGAGACGTTTATCGACTTCCCGGCGCCGGACAACAAGACGAATGCCGCGATGCTCGATTACACCGAAAAGTTTTTGAAGAAGTGGCAGGGCGATCCGCTGATTCACGCTGCACCGGCGCCCCATTCCATCTACACGTGTTCGCAGAAGACGTTGCAGGATGCAGCGGCGCTGGCGCGGAAATATCATGCGCCGATTCTGATTCACGTCGCGGAGATGAAGAAGGAGTGGGACGACAGCCTGAAGCAGAATGGGATGTCGCCGGTGCAGTATCTGGAGAAGCTCGGCGTGATGGGGCCGGATGTGGTGGCGGCGCACTGTATTTTTGTCGACGAAGCGGACCGCAAGACTTTGGCACAGCGCGGCGTGGGGTGCGTGCATAATCCGTCGAGCAACATGATGATCGCGAGCGGCGTTTCTCCGGTGCCGGAGATGCGCGCGGCGGGAATCGCGGTGGGGCTTGGGACAGACGGGCCAGCGGGCAGCAACAACGATCTGGATTTGATGGAGGAGATCGATCTGGCGGCGAAGCTGGCGAAGATTACGAAAATGAGCCCGCTGGCGCTGAATGCCACGGCAGTCGTGGAGATGGCGACGATCGACGGCGCGCGGGCGCTGCACATGGAGAAGGAAATTGGCTCGCTTGAAAAAGGCAAGAAGGCGGATTTGATTCTGATTAGCCTTGACGAACCGAATGCGGTGCCGATGTATGACGTCTACGCGCAGATTGCGTATGC
>JAYTFO010000380.1:0-1527 GCA_043734305.1 Acidobacteriota bacterium
TCGCCGCCATGCCAAAATGACTCCCTTCCAAGAAGTCTTTCTCTCTGGCGCAAACGTCGTGCCGAACTCAAGTGTTTTTTAAGGTAAGTGCCATTGGGCGTAAGCCACCCGGCTCACCACTCTGTCGGAAACGTCCACCACGATCCTCGCGGAAGAACGGCTCCAGGTCGGGTCGGTTCTTTCGCAGTTCGATCAGTTCGTCCAGCACAGCGAACTGTTGTTTCTGGTTGAACGTAATGACTCCCAGCGAACGGCTCCCGTGCCGCTGAATGTGTTCAAGCACGAGTTCCGCAGTCCGTTTCTGTTCTGGGATCGGGCGTTCAGATGGGCAGAAACACAATCTGGCCATCCCACTCCTCGGCAGACGTGGTGGCCCAAATGAATGTCAGACTGTCCGCAATTTCTCTCGGAGAGGCATCTTGCGAGACGAGGAACAGTCCGGGCATCGGCTCTCCCCGCGCGATGCGTTCCTGTGCGATGACGATCTGCGATACCTCGCATTATTCATGCATCGGACAGTGGCCTTTTTTTTCGGAAGCGCATCGGATTGGGATTTGGAGAGAGTCGCGGATGTCGTCGTCCGCACGGAGGTTCCCCCTCCCCAAGGGTTGTTCAGCGGTGATGTCGGGGTCTGGGCAGCGCGGCGGGTGTTGAGGATTACGGGCTGCGCGGGTGGGCCAGCGCGGCTTGGGAGATGCGGCGGTATTCGTCGGCGAAGGGCCAACTCGCGCTGAGGCGGACCAGCACGCGGCGGGCGCTGACGGTGATCTCGGCGGCGGCTTTGATCAGGCGTTGGCGCCAGGTGCCGGCGAAGCCTTCCCCCAGCGGATCGTGTTGGCGCCGGCGGTTGAACCAGGTGTGACGGTCGCGTCCGGCGAGCGCCTCGGGCGGGACGCTGCGATCCAGGTCGGTCATGTTGACCCGGATCGGTCGCGCGGTGGCTCGCCGCAAACGGACCAGCAGGTTCAGCGCGGCGGCGTGCAGATACAGACGGAAGAAGTTCGCCCGGAACCGATGGTCGCTCAGGCGATCCGCCGCCAGTTCGCGTTTGAGTTCCTTGTTGCGGTTCTCGGGCACCGCCGCTTCGGTGGTCCGCCGCGCTCGGTGTACTCGTCGTAGACGGCGGTGGGATTCACGTGCCAGCCCGGCCGGTTGGTGGAGACCGCGCGGCGGTTCGTCCCCTGCGCATACGCCTCGCACTTGATGACGACTTGCCGTGGCTGGTCCCACGAATCGGCCCGGTACATCAGCGGGAGGAACAGTCGCTGCTTTTGGCCGGTCTCTTCGAACTGCTGCTCGGCCTGCGCCAGCAGGGCGGCGCTGGCGGCTTTCAAGCGGGGATTCATCGACAGGCCGAAGGTGTGCGTGAGCCGCAGTTCCGCGCAGACGTCGCACATCAGCGGCACGCTGAAGGCGCTGTCGCCCCGTACGATGATCTCGACATCGGGGAACCGCTCGCGGATCCGCCGCGCGAGATAACCCACATTATTCATGCGACTCCAATGAAACGGCCCCCTTGGGCGTAGA
>JAYTFO010000381.1:0-3267 GCA_043734305.1 Acidobacteriota bacterium
GGCGCCTTCCTTTTTTTGTTCCGGAATCGCCACCACGATGTTGCCGGCATCTTCCACCGTGTGGCCAATCGCTTCCAGACGCGCTTCCAGCCCAGCCACTCGCACCGCCGAAGGCCCCATGTCAACGCCACGGCGCGACTGACCAAGATCGAGAGGAACGCCAATCACCCGAATCTGCCGTGGAGTAATGCTGGTAAACGCAGCTCGTGTCGTATGAACCATAAAAACCAGTTCTCAGTTCTAAGTTCTCAGTAAGTGCCAGGCCGTACGGTTTTACTGAGAACCGAGAACTGGGAACTGAGAACTAAGGGTAAAGTCGATGTAACATTCTCGGGAACGGAATCGTTTCCCGGACATGCTCCAGTCCGCAGATCCACGCTACTGCCCGCTCAATGCCCATGCCGAAGCCGCTGTGCGGAACGCTGCCGTACTTGCGCAAGTCAAGATACCATCGAAAAGCTTCTTCCGGCAGATTGTGGTCGTGAATGCGTTTCAACAACTGCTCATGCGAAGCCATACGCTGTGATCCGCCAATGATTTCGCCGTACCCTTCGGGCGCCAGCACGTCCACGCACAACGCCAGTTCCGGCCGCTGCGGATCGGGCTCCATATAAAACGCCTTCACGCTTGCCGGATACCGATTCACCATCACCGGCTTGTCATACTGCGACGAAAGATACGTCTCGTCGGGCGATCCCAGATCTCCGCCGTATTCAAATTTGTTTTCGAGCGCGCCCTGCGCGTGGCCTTCCTGAAGTTTCTGGACGGCTTCGTCGTAGGTGATCCGTGGAAAGGGCGCCTCGATTTTTTCCAGTTTCGTCACATCGCGTCCGATAGTCTGCAGGTCGGCGCGACGGCGCTCCAGGCAGCGCTTCACGAGAAACGTCAGCAAACCCTCGGCGAGTTCCATGATGTCGTCGAGCGTGCCGTAAGCGACCTCCGGCTCGACCATCCAAAATTCGGTGAGGTGCCGCCGCGTCTTCGATTTTTCCGCGCGAAATGTAGGACCAAACGAATACACCTTCCCCAGAGCCATCGCAGTCGCTTCAATGTAGAGTTGCCCGGACTGCGTCAGGAACGCTTCTTCATCGAAGTAGTCCACCGGAAAAAGCGTGCTTGTACCTTCGCATGCGGCGGGCGTGATAATCGGCGGATCGGTCAGAGTGAATCCGTTGCTGTCAAAAAAATCGCGCGCGGCGCGGATGATCTCGGCGCGCACCCGCAGAATCGCCGCCTGCCGCAACGAGCGCAACCAGAGATGCCGGTGCTCCATTAGGAAATCGGTGCCGTGCTCTTTCGGCGTGATCGGATAAGGATCGGACTCAGATACGCGCTGCACCACCTGCACGTTCGACACGTCGAGCTCAAAGCCGCCCGGAGCGCGCTTATCGGCGCGAACTTTTCCCTCGACGATCACACTCGATTCCTGCGTCAGGCCCTTGATGGCGTCGAATACTTCCGGCGGGACAGCATTCTTCGGCACGACGCCCTGAATGACGCCCGAACCGTCGCGAAATTGTGGAAACAGAAGTTTCCCACTCTCGCGCAAATTGTAGAGCCAGCCGCGGACCGTGACCGCCTGGCCTTCGTGCTTACCGATTTCTGCAATGGTGCTTATAGGTGCTGACATAAGGTCAATAAGGTTAGAGGTTAGAGGTCAGAGGTCAGATTGCAGAGGTGAAAACTCAACAGCCGACGGTTTTAACCTCTGCAATCTGACCTCTAACCTCTAACCTGCTACGAATCTTCGAGGGTCCGGAACGTCGCGATCACATCCGCGCTCGGGCTCTTCTTTTCTTCGCCATCGATTTCGAGCAGCAAGGGCGGCGCTTGCGGAGCGGTGCGCAGCAACTCCATCGTTTCTTTCCAGTTGATCGTGCCCTGGCCCGGCCACAGGTGCGAGTCCTTGTCGGCATGATTGTCGTGCACGTGGGTCGAACAAATGTGCTTCTTCAATGTTGCAAACGCTTCCGGGATTCCACCCGCCATGTGGGCGTGTCCGCAATCGAAGCACACGCCGACGTCGTCGAAATGCGAGGTCCGAATGAACTCCACCAGTCGCTCCGGCGTCGAAAGTTCGTTCGGAATATTTTCGACAAGGATCCTCACGCCCAGCGGCTTGGCAAACGCTCGCAGATGCTCAATCGAGGTCATCGCACTTTCAAATTTCTTCTCGTCGAACTCCTCGTTCTGGTTTCCGATGTGCTGCACCAGAAAACGAAACGGAATCTGCTCGGCAATTTCAAGCGCGCGTTTGATCTCATCCATTGCCTCGACGCGCTGGCCGCGATCGGTCGTGGCGATGTTGACGGGAGGAGAACCAGTGCGTCCCCACTCGTAATCGGAATACAGCGGCGCGTGCACGGAATTCAAGGGTATGCCGGTGGAGCGGAACCAGTCGGCAATTTCCTTAATGTGCTGTTTGCGATTGGCGTAGTCGAAATGCTGCCGGGCGGCGAAAATTTCAATCGCCTGCGCGCCGGCCTTCACGAGTTCATCCAACAATCCGGGATGAAGCCGTTCCTTCACATAGATGTATGTTGAGACGGCCCTCTGCATCAGTAGCCTACCGCCTTCCCATTGTTGCGTCCGTCGCTCGCGCCCAGGCGCTCGCCCGTCTTGGGGTCAACCATAATGCACTCTCCATCGCCCCAGAGATGCTCGACTTTTAATGTGTGCCCTTTGGAACGCAGCACATTCATTGTATCGGGAGAAAGGCGGTCTTCCACCTCAATTGCGTCAGGGAGCCACTGATGATGCAACCTCGGCGCATTGACAGATTCCTGAATGTCCATCCCAAAATCCACCACGCCGATCAGAATATTCGCAACCGTGGTAATGATGGTCGGGCCGCCCGGCGAGCCCAGCACCAGAAAAAGCTTGCCGTCTTTCAGAACAATAGTCGGCGTCATCGCGGAGAGCGGCCGCTTGGAGGGGCCAATGGCGTTGGCCGGGCCCTGGATGAGTCCATAGGCGTTGGGCACGCCCTGCTTGGCGGCGAAGTCGTCCATTTCGTCGTTGAGCAGAAAGCCCAGGCCCTCGGCGGTGACGCGCGATCCGAAGGAATCGTTGAGCGTGGTCGTGACCGCCACCGCGTTGCCTTCTGGATCGACCACCGAAAAATGAGTTGTATTTCTTGGCTCGCGAATCGCCGCCGGCTGGAGCCGGGCGACACGTTCCAGTTCGTTGAAGACCTTCGGGCGCTTTAGATCTGTGCTCACACTGGCATGGTTGGGATCGATCGACTCCCGCCATGCTTCGGCATAG
>JAYTFO010000382.1:0-8151 GCA_043734305.1 Acidobacteriota bacterium
ACGCCGCCATCTTTCGGACAGACATTCTGTGGCTGGTCAGCGGAGAGATGCTCGCCGCAGCGGGTGCACTCGAAGTAAGCAATTCGCATCGAGGGAAGGATAGCATTTCGGATTCCTTTGCAACCCCGCTGTGTATGCCGCCAGTCCTACTTCAACGCATTGAGAATCGCGTTGTAGGCGGGCTTCTTTTGATAGCTATCGTCGAACGGCAACGCCCATCCAAATCCCGGGAAAAAACCCGGGATCCATGAGTGCTTGTCAGTGAAGCCCCAGGTCTGCACCATCTTGCACGCCGGCTGTTGGACGCACGCACTCACGATCTTTCCGTAAAGTGCGGCTTGCTGGCTGAGGGTGTTCGCGTCATTCCCAGTTACCCGGATGTCGAGTTCAGTAATGTGCAGTTCGAGTCCGAGCGCTGCGAACCGTTGCATGTTCGACGCAAACGACTGCAAAGTACTGGGATTGTCAAAACCTAGATCGACATGCATCTGAAAGCCAATCCCGTGAAGGGGAACGCCGCGGGTCTTGAAATCGGTTGCCATGGCTAATATGGCGTCGGACTTGGCATTGACCGTCTCGGCGTTGTAATCGTTATAGAACAGCTTGGCCGCAGGATTCGCGACGCTCGCCCAGAGCAAGCTCTGTTCGATGTAGGCTGTTCCCTGGCCCGCAAAGCCGATGCCGGGCTGATCATAGAAGATCGTGCTGCGCATGGTACCGTCGTCGTTGAACGCTTCGTTGACAACATCCCACGCGAAAACATGGCTGCCGAAGTGCTGTACCACTTGTGTGATGTGGTCTTGCACGATGGCGTTCATCTGTAAGGCTGAATAATTGCCATTCGTCAGCCACGCCGGATTATCACCGTGCCAGACCAGCGTATGCCCACGTACCTGCATGCTGTGGCTCTGGGCAAACGTGACCAGCGCGTCTCCGCCGGAGAAATCATAGGGAGCAGGGTCGGTGTTCGGGCGCGGGTGCGTCGCCGTGAATTTCATCTCCCACTCGGCGGTCAGACTGCTGTACTCGGTACCGAGTACCGTGGAGTATTGCGACTCAGCGAGATACGAAGAGGCCGCGGCCGCGCTGACGCCGATCCCGCGAGCGGAACCAACCTGTCGCAGGGTCTGTGGAGGTGGAGGCGTGGTTCCGCCGCTCGTCGACCCGCCGCCGCAAGCGAAAAGAAACATGGTGGAACAAACGGCGAGTACGCATCCAATACGCGCATAACCGCTCGAAGAAGATTGCATCGTTCGCATAAGTTTTGATCCACCGCGCAAGCATCCAACTCCAGGGATTCTATCCGTTTGTTTACGTTCAGTGCATTTTTCAGGCAGCGGCGCTCCAGGCCTCGATCACGCGGGCAATTTCTTCAGCGCCTCATTTGCCCGCCGGACGGACGCTCCCGCCGCCGCAGATACTGGGCAAGGATAGCATTCTGGACTCCAGAGCTCGCGGGCCACTGTGAGCAATGTGGTCAAAACAGCTCAGTCCACACGATTCCCGTCGCTTATTGTTTGCGAGAATCCTTTCGTGCAGCTTCCAGAACGGGTCTGCTAAAATCAGGAATAACAGGAGTCAAGTATGTCCGCAAGCAACGGTGACAGATCCCGATTCCACCGCCTACGTAAGCAAAAGATCGCGCGACGGATCCGAGACCGCGCGATGGTGAAGGCCCTCGGTACACCGCCGAAGACGGCGACTCGCTTGTCCAGTTCTAAGCCGAAGGCAACCATCGCCTAACTCGCGGGCAATCTCTTCAGTGCCTCTTTCGCCCGCCGAAACCACGGACGCTCCCGCCGCCGCAGATAACTTGGCATGGTCGGTTTCTTGTCCAGGACTTTCTGTGTCCACTCGCGTGCCTCAGAGCCGCGTTGTTCGGAGGCCAGCAGATCGGCAAAATTCAGGTAGGTTTCCGATAGCGTTGAAGTCGTCGTCACCTGGCGGAACAACGACTCCGCTCTTTCTTTTTGTCCAGTCTGCGCGTAGGCATGAGCGAGCAGGCCCGCGGCGCGCTGAAAATCGTAATCTGATTCCTTGACTACGACCCGCTCCAGGTCCGGCACTGCGGCAGCGAAATCTCCCATTTGAATGGCGCAGACGCCGCGCCGATAGAATGGATCGGGCGTGTCGGCCCGCGCTGTGATGGCCCGATTGAAAGCCTCGCGCGCCTGCGGAAACTTGCCGTCGTCCATGTAGAGGTCGCCCAGTTCTTCGTAGTTTCCAGGCGAAGGATTGTCGCGAATCATCGCTTCAAGCTGATTAATGCGCTTGCGGCGAGGAAAAACTTTGAAGGATTGGCCGACTAATCCAAGGTCGGGGAGCTCCTCCACCAGGAGATAGACGGCTGCTCCTGGCGGCCCGAGAAATATAATCACGTAAAACCAATAGTTCTCCGGACGCCGGCGAATGAAGTGCATGATCGCCAGTCCCTGGAGCAGAATGCCCCATGGATAAAAGAGTCCGCTTAGAAATCCCATGCCGGTGTTTGCCTGAGGCTGAGATTATACGTTTATGCTACGAATCGGGAAGTTACTGCCGGATGACTCTGCGGTGACTGTGGTCGCGTACATTATTAGGCGAATGCTGGCACATCCGCACGAGAGGAATGAGGAACAGTGTCTGAGATCGACGACGAGCAACAGATCCTCGCGCTGCATCTGGCTGGCGATAAGGCATTGATGATCGCCGACGTCGAGGCGCTCTCGCAGATTTTCGCTGACGACTACGTGCAGCACAATGAATCCGGCCAGGCGTTCACCAAACAGGATGTCCTCAACAATTTTCTGACGGGCGCGATTCGCTATCCGTCGATTGTCTCGACCGGACGCACGATTCGTGTGTTCGGCGACATGGCGGTCGTCAACGGGTCGGAGTCCGATGAAGTGGAAGTCGCTGGCAAGCGGTCGGCGGTGCGCTATGTGTATCTGGATGTGTTGCTGAAACGAAACGGCGAGTGGAAATTGGTGGCGTCGCAATTAGCGCGGGTACCCAGTACCTAGTACTCAATACCCACAAGGCAGCGATTTTCTGGGTACTGGGTACTGGGTACTGAGTACTAGGTACTGGTTTTCAGCCGATTCTGCCAATGCGTCCACAAGAACCACGCAATTCCCGCCACTAGAAGAACGCCAATCACGGCATCCATCTGATGAAAATATTTGCCAAGCGAGCGCCAGTTTTCGCCAAACTTCAAACCTGCCCAGGCCAAACCGAAACACCAGGGCCACGATCCTAGAAAAGTGTAGATGTGAAATTTGGCGCGCGGCATGCGGGCGATGCCTGCGGGCAGAGCGATGAACGTGCGGATCACCGGCAGCAGGCGCGCGACGAACACGGCAGCGTGGCCCCAGCGCGCGAAGAAGCGATCGGCCCAGTCCAGTTCGCGGCGGCCCATCAGAATCCAGCGGCCGTAGCGCTCGACTAGCGGACGCCCGCCGTAATGGCCGACTTCGTAGGCGACTAGCGATCCCAGATTGCATCCGATAGCGCCCGCGGTCGCAACCCAAAACAAATTCATACTGCCTTCGAAAACCAGATAGCCCGCGAAAGGCATGATCAATTCCGAAGGGAGAGGAATGCAGGCAGATTCGATTCCCATGAGAATCGCAATGCCGGCGTAGCCGGTGGCACCGATGACGGACTTGATGAAGACGAACAGGACAGCAAGTATTTTTTCGGTCATGCGATCGGGGTTGCGGAGGACACGGAGCGCCGCGTCAGAAGTTAGAAGGCCCCTTCCTGAGTAAAGCTGAAGCCCGGCAAGGTCATGCCGTCACTTGACTTACTGACTTTCACTTTCACAACGGGCGCATCGGGCGCAGTCACTTCCGCCGGACGCAGCACCGCGAATTGGCTGAACACTTCGCTGTACACCTTGGTGACCAGGTAATCCTGGCCGCTCGTATCCTGCCGCCAAACTTGTCCGAGTTGTATTGCCTTCACGGCCACGATTATTTTCCTTTAGCTTTCAGACTACTCAGGTTGGCCAGGCGTCGTCAATTGCGGAAGGACGCGGCGGTTCCTTTGTTACCATCAGTGCGCTGTCAAAGGAGACCCTATGCCCCGCGGAAAGATTCCGCGAAAAGTCACGCCTGCGAAAGTGGCCGTGAAAAAAAGACAAGGCGCTTACGATCCCATCGCGCCCGAACGCGTGCGCATGATTCTTGACGGTTTGGATCAACTCTATCCCAACGTGACGTGTGCCCTCACCCACAGAAGCGCATGGGAACTGGTGGTCGCGACAATTCTATCCGCGCAGTGCACCGACGTCCGCGTGAATATGGTTACGCCCGGGCTCTTTGAAAAATATCCGACGGTACAGCATTTCGCTGCGCTCGAGCCCGAAGACCTGGAGCCCGACATACGATCCACTGGATTCTTTCGTAACAAGTCGAAGTCGTTGGTGGGAGCGGCGCGGAAAGTCGTTTCCGACTTTGGCGGCACCGTGCCCCAGACGATGGAAGAGTTGCTGACCCTACCCGGAGTCGCCCGCAAGACCGCCAACGTCGTGCTCGGATCATGGTTCAAGAAAAATGAAGGCGTGGTGGTGGACACGCACGTCACCCGGATTTCCGGCCGATTAGAACTCACGAAGCACGACGACCCGCAGAAGATCGAACAGGACTTGATACAAATTATCCCGCGCGAACGGTGGACGCTCTTTTCTCACCAGATCATCTGGCATGGCCGCAAGCTGTGCGTGGCGCGCGGGCCGAAGTGCGCGGAGTGCAGCCTCGAAAAACTTTGCCACGCCGCCGACAAAACCTGGTCCACGGTGTAGATCAACTGCCGCTATACGCCAGTTCGATCACGGTACAGTCGTCGTTGAGGGGGGCGCCACCGCAGAAATCGGCGACCGCGGTGAAGATCTCTTCCATGTTCAGACTCTTCCCCGCAACCAACTCGAGACGTTCGCTGTCGAACATCTCTCCGCGGGCGTTCTCGGCTTCGGTTACGCCGTCCGTCACCAGGATCAGACGATCGCCCGGCTGCATCTGGCAGTGATCGCTTTCATACACCGCGTCCGCCAGCAAGCCTACCGGCAGGTTTCCGTGCGAGGGCCGGAGCACTTCCCGATTGCAGATCCACACCGGCGGAATATGCCCGCAGTTTACGTACTCCAGATCGCCGTCATGGCGCAGGCGCGCGATGATCATGGTGGCGTACTTCGAGCCAATATGTTTTTTCGTGAAGAAGCGATTGAGCGCGGTCACGATCTCAACGAGCGGCATACCCGAGATCAGATGGGAGTACACCATCCCCTGCAGAATGGACGCCAGCAGCGCCGCGGAAACTCCCTTGCCGCTTACATCCGCCAGCACCACGGCGAGGCCGTGCGGAGTGTTGACCGCATCAAAAAAGTCGCCGCCGATTTCCTTACAAGAAAGATTTCGTCCGCTCAGACGCGCGAAGGGCACTTCGGGAATGGTCACCGCCATCAGTCCCTGTTGGATCGACGCGGCAATGGAAAGCTCCTGCTGATAGCGGCGCCCGGCCTCTTCCGCCTGCACCAGGCGAGCGTTCTCGATGAGCTGCGCGGCTTCGGTCGCGATCGCGCGCAAAATGTCGTGGCTGACGCTGGTGATATCGCGCGCCGCGAATCTCGAATCGACGTAGAGCGCACCCATCACTTCCGCATTGGCGGGCTGCTCCAGACGGATCGCCTGCACCTGCGGCTTGCGCAGAGGCATGCAAATCACAGTCCGCAAATCGAAAGCGACGATCGAGTGCCGCTCCTTCATGTCGAGCATCTGGCTGGTATCGGTGACCAGATATTCGGAATTGGATGTGAAAGCCTCTTCCAGCACGGAACGCGAAATGGTTTTGTCGTCGAGCAGCGGATCGCCTTTGGAATTGCGGCCCGCAGCCAGAATCAGTTTGCCTTCGCCGTCGCGAAGAAAAATGAAGCCCCGTTCCGCGCGCGTCAGGCGGAGGGTGGCATCGATCAGCGTGACCAGGATTTCGTCCAGCACGCCGATGGTGTTGAGCTTGCGCGCCGCTTCCAGAAAGAGCGTCAGCTTTTCAAGATCGCTGGCTTCGGGAGCAATCTGGATGCCGGAGATTTGGCTGAGAAATTCGCGGGCCGTGTTCGACGTGGCATGAAGCGGATGAAAAATCAGATACGCAATGTCGCGCGCGCCGAACTCCAGCCGATCGTTGCGCGCCAGTTTGCGCCGGTCCACCCGTTCGCCGTTGACGAACGTTCCGTGTTTGCTGCTATTGTCAACGACAAAGAACTCGCCGTTTTCGGCGACGATGTGCGCATGTTCGCGCGAGACCCGCGGATCGGGAATCACCAGGTCGCGATCCACCTTGCGGCCGACCGTGTACGGAGAATGATTCAGCGAGAGCGTCTGCTGCTCATTCCCCTGGACAAAAATGACAACCGGGAAGATGCCCGACACTGAACTCGACGGCGTAACCGAGGAAACCGACATGCCCTCTGCACTC
The DNA here is from genome assembly GCA_043734305.1 of Acidobacteriota bacterium. Classification (GTDB taxonomy): domain Bacteria; phylum Acidobacteriota; class Terriglobia; order Terriglobales; family Acidobacteriaceae; genus Acidiflorens. Next base: position 6,454 of record JAYTFO010000382.1, read on the forward strand.
TCCTGAGTCGGGATACCGGTCTTCGGCCCCAACCGTTAGCATTTTACGCTGGGACGCGCTCTTTCGAGCCATGGAATGATCCCCGATGTGCAACTATCAGCATCAGGGCCGCTACGGACACTGGAATCAACCAGACTGTCCAGAATGGAACGTTCCAGAATTCTTGTACAATTTTTGCAGGCAGCACGAAAGAAAGCGTTGCCAGCACGATGCTGCTCATCCAAGGCCAGCCTATTGCCACCGCCATCAACCCAATGAGGAAGGTGCCGGCCATCCCATATTTTCGGATTCCTCCCCAGTCACTTGCCAGCATGAGCAGCGCGGGAAGGAGGAGTATCTGGTTGTAGGGGGCGACGGTGGGCGCGACCAGTACGGTCACGGACAGAATCAGACACAGCATCCGCGCGAAAGCCTGCGAGTTCGCGACTTGACTACGCTCTCTCCAGGCAATCACACCGGTCATCGCCAGACTGAAGAGGGTCACCGTCCTACCCACTGCGGGAGAAATCATCTTGTGGATCACGGAGGCGGCGCCGGTATACCGCTGATATTCCCGAAGCGCATCCCAGAAACGCGGGATCCATTGTGGCAGCCAGAGCTCAGAAGCCGCCACGAGCACGATCATGGTGATCAGGAACGACACTGCTAAACGGTAACGGCGCCGATAGTCCGAAGCCGTCCACAGCGCCAGCCAGAGCAGCAGCAGCCAAACCAACTGCGGTTTGATGGTCGCCACGGCCAACAGACATCCCGCTGCGTCCAGATGGTCGGATACGAGCAAGACCAAAGCCGCGCACACCATCGCCGCCACCAGCAGGCTCAACTGACGAAGCTTCAGCCCCTGCATCACGGCTGGACTGCCGATGGTCAACAAAATCAGACTGAGTTGCGTCCACGGCGGAGGCGACCATTGCAAGATTCGAAGCCAAAGCAGGACGCCCGCAATAGTGAATAACAGCAAGGCCCAGAAGAAACCTTTCTGAACAATCTCGAAGGGCAACCCTACGGTCGGTGCCAGGACAAAGACCACGTATACCGGATAGGCAAAGCGCTGTTCGTCTTTGGGGTCTTCTGGACGGGAAGAATCGAGCGGGCGGCCGTAATATCCGGTTTGTATTTCACGGGTGACGTCGGAGCTATAGGGGTCTCGTCCACGAAGCAAAAGTTCACGGGCTCCGAGCCAGCGCGGATAAAGATCGGAGAAATTACCGCGCGGACGGCCGTGGGCGGCAGCGTCCGCGATTTGATACGGTATCACCACGCGCTGCAAGTAGAGCCCCATGCTGGCGGCACAAAGGAGCGCTCCAAGAACCAGCCACCACGGATTACGCAAATGCGAGTCTCCTCATGGTTTCCGCGAGAATCAGGATCGTACACTCCTGCCTTGGAACTTTCTCGTCGAAACTAATCTTGGTGCAGTCTAAGGACCGCCGTCGCCTCCGCAATCTGATACCTTACTGGGACTCGTTGCACACAAGCTTGACGCCGCTTGCGCCAGGCAGCGAGAGCAGTAAATCCAATTTGTGGCTCTCGATCATTTTAAGGACTTCAGCAGAAGCAGCCATGTTACAACTCATCGGGCAAGAAAGCGCAATGCGAACCCGAGTAGCCGTCTCGGTCGCGATCGGTTTGGCAAGCGCCGCTTTCTGCTGGTTATTGCTGGCGCACTTTCATCAAGGAGCGGCGGATTTTACCTGG
>JAYTFO010000383.1:0-5094 GCA_043734305.1 Acidobacteriota bacterium
GTGATGGAATGTGACGTCGCCGATCTCCGTTCGGTGGAATCGGCGGCGGCGCACGTCGATCGCACTTTCAAGCGGGTTGACATTCTGGTTAACAACGCCGGGATTGGAGTGTTGAGCGTGCCGTTGCACGAACTCCCTCCCGATGACTGGGATCGCATGATGAACACCAACCTGCGCGGCGTCTACTACTGCATCCGCAGCTTTGCGCCGCTCATGATCCGCGGCCGCAGTGGACACATCGTCAACATCTCGTCCCTCGCCGGCAAGAATGCACTGCCCAATGGAGCCGCGTATTCAGCGTCCAAATGGGGATTGAATGGGCTGACCTACTCCGTCGCTGAAGAACTGCGAGCGCACAATATTCGCGTCTCCGTCGTCTGTCCAGGATCGGTGCATACCGAGTTCACTCCCCACGCCGGAAAGAACGCCGACAAGATGCTGCAAGCGTCCGACGTTGCGCACGTGGTGGAAATGATTGTGACTCAAGGGCCGCGGTCGTTCGCCAGCGAAATATTGTTGCGGCCTACCCAAAAGCCTTAAGGGGGCGGCGACTGGATTTCACAGAAATTGCTACTGCGGCAACCCGATCTTCCGCACCAGCTCCGCAAACCGTGGGTCGGAATGCAGGGGATCGAGCATGAAGTCAGTTTTCAAACCTGACAGCTGTGCATCGCGCTCCCGATAGGCAGTGTTGAGCCATTTGAAGGCCTGATCTTTATCTCCCAAGCCAGCGTAGAGAGCAGCAATCGTGTAGGCAGATGAGTAGCCAGTTTTGCGTTGTGCCTGAAGGGCCGCAATACCCTTGGTGAGGGCGCCGTTCCAGCCCGCTGAGTGAAGGCCCTGTTCCAGGGCAGACGCAAAGTCAGCTATGTTCCGGTCACCGGAGAGCTGGCCGTAGAGCTTGAATTCTTCCACGACCTGCGGGTACATGCCCTTGCCCCAATAAGCCAGCGCCAAATAAAAGTGCGCCCGGGCGAATGTTGGGTTTTCATTCGCCAACTTCTGGCCGATGGCAATCGCCTCGCCGTACTGTCGTACGGCGACGTGAACCCGTCCGACCTCTGCGCTGATGATCAATGACATCGGATCGAGTTGGTGGGCTCGGTTGATTTCCGCAATGGCTTCCTGTTCTCTGCCGCCGATCCAGGCAATATCATCTGCGTACCATTGGTGGGCCGTAGCATCATTGGGATCGAGTTCGAAGGCCTTCTTGTACTCCGCCTCTCCCCCCGCAAAATCCCAGTCGTACTCCATCTCGTTGGCCCCCAGAACGCTATGCGGATGGGCCAATGTCGCGTCCAACTCCAGCGCCTTGCGGGCGGCGGCATTCGACCTCGGATAGGCTTCGCTGGGACTGCCACCATAGGCCGACCAGACGCTGTATGCATCCGCGAGGCCTGAATACGCCAGAGCGTAGCCGGGGTCTTTCGCGATGGCTTCATTGAAATAGGAGATGGCGGTGTTCAAGTCCGAAGGCGTTCGTTTGTTCCAGGAGTAACGGCCCTTCAAATACAACTCATAGGCTTCCGGATTTTTTGTGCCTTGCTTGGTGACCTGCTGTTTTTCTGAGGTGCTGAGCTGGGATCGCAGCCTCGCCGCGATGTCGCCCGCAATCTGCTGTTGCAAAGAAATGATGTCTGCGCTCTTGCCGCTGTAGTGTTGGCCCCAAATTTCGGTGTTGTCACGAACGTCAGTCATTTCGGCGCTCACGTCGACGTTGTCCCCTCGTTGGACCACCCGCCCGCTTACCAGGGCCGACACGCCTAACTCGTTGCCCACTTTTTGTGTGTCCACATCTTTGCCTTTGTAGTGGAAGACGGAGTTGCGAGACTTGACCTTCAGCTCGGGGACATGGGTAAGGCTGTCGATCAACGATTCGGTGATGCCGTCGCTGAGATAGTCGGTATTGGCATCTCCACCGCCATTGACGAAAGGAAGCACGGCAATGGAATCAATCTGGGGTGTTTTACCGGAGCGCAAGAACCAGATGCCAGTTGCCGCCAGCGCAATCAAGACGACGGCTGCGGCCAGGGTCCAGAGGTTGCGGTGGTTGAGCTTCTTCTCAGCCGATGCTGGTACGGCAACGGCTCTGGTGGATTCGGTATCGCGCTTCAGGCGCTGCAAGTCGGTTCGCATGTCGGCTGCGCTCTGGTAGCGCAGGTTACGGTCCTTCTCCAGCGCCTTGTTGATGACGTCTTCCAGCTTGGGTGGCAGATCGGGGTTCAGGCGCACCGCCGACGTTGGCGCCCCGTCCAGAATGGCTTTGAAGATGACCGCGGAACTTTCGCCTCGGAAAGGCAACGTTCCCGTCGCCATTTCATAGAGCACGGCACCGAAGGAAAACAAATCCGTGCGTGCATCCAGTTCCTTGGCGCGCGCCTGTTCGGGAGACATATAGGCGATGGTGCCAAGCGTCGAGCCAGGACTGGTCAGGTGCGGCTCGCCGATTGTTTCTGCCACGGTGTTGGCCGAAGCAATCTGGCTCGAGGAACTGACGCTGGCCGCGATCTTCGCCAATCCGAAATCAAGAACCTTGGTGTGACCGCGCTTGGTGATGAAGATGTTCGCGGGCTTGATATCGCGATGCACGATCCCTGCGGCATGAGCGGCGTCCAGCGCATCGGCGATTTCGATGGCCAGAGCGAGCAAGACATCGGTCTCGACGGGCTTTCCGTCGATCCGGTGCTTCAGGGTCACGCCATCGAGATATTCCATGGCGATGAATGATTGGTCACCGTCTTTTCCAATCTCGTAAATGGTGCAAATGTTGGGATGGTTCAGGGCGGATGCGGCGCGCGCTTCCCGCCGAAAACGATCGAGCGCTTGCGGGTCTTGCGCGACATCAGCGGGCAGGAATTTCAGGGCTACAAAGCGGCCAAGTTGAGTGTCCTCGGCCTTGTAGACAACTCCCATCCCTCCGCCGCCGAGCTTTTCGACAATGCGGTAATGAGAGACGGTCTGGCCGATCATTGGAAATGAATGTTACGTGGGGGAAACAGAACAAGTCAATGAACGGAGACCTGGCGTGAAGCTTCGAAAGTGTATGCGCATTAATCTTTGAAAAGGTTGTCGAACGCCGCCCGCGCTTCATTGGGACGAGCGCTGCCTTTGCTGGACGTTTCTTTCTCGAGCGCGACACGGATGGAATAGAACGAGCAGTCGTTGCCTTTGTCTTTGGGCGAGATCCGTTCCGGGATGCGCTCATTGCATTCGAAGCGGCTGGAAGGGTCGAAGTGTTCACACTGTTTGCAGGAGTGCAGATCGAATCCACATTTCTGACACTGTCCAAGCGGCGTGGTTAAGGACTGTAACAGGGTCCCACATTGCGAGCAGCGGGACACGGTGCGCGTTCCGGGCATGTTGAGCGGACGCGGACCATACGTATTGTCTTTATCCTTGCGCGGCGGAGCCGGCTGCTCCATTTTCTTCTGCGGTTCGCGACCCGAGTCCTGATATCCGTGCTGACGGTACTTGGCCGACAAAGTGATCCTCCGGAGAAGCTCAATTCTCCGCCATTCGGACGCCGCGCACAAGAGCCTGTTTGAGGTCACGGCTCGGGAGTGTCCTGATTTCAGCGGTCTTTGCGTTCTCCCCCTCGCTCACCAGTAAGATATACATTCGTCTAACTTGCAGACCGAACCCCCGCTTGCTCGCAAGAAAATATTTCCGATGGCTCCTGCCGGCGCTAGTGTGCGCCGCCGCTCCTCTATTTGCCGACGACCCCAGCTTTGGCAAGATTCACATCCCGCGGGTTGACGCTCCTCCCCGCATTGAGGACTTTCTCAGCATGGAGCCGAGCCCGGCCTGGCAAGGCAAGCTCGCGAAAGCGGAACAGTTCCTGCAGCGCGACCCGAGCGATGGCGCGCCGGTTTCGGAGCGAACGGAAGTCTATCTCGGATACGACGACAAGAACCTGTATGCGATCTATGTCTGCTTCGATCGCGAGCCGCAGCAAGTGCGCGCCCGGCTGTCGCGCCGCGAGGACATTTTTGACGACGACTTCATCGAACTGATGTTGGATACCTTCCACGACCATCGTCACGCCTACGCTTTCTTTGTCAATCCGCTGGGCGTACAAGCCGATGCTTTGTGGACGGAGGGTTCGGGCGCGCCCGACCAGAATTTCGACATGTCGTTCGATACAGTGTGGAATTCCACCGGGCGCGTTACCGATCGTGGCTACATCATCTGGATGGCAATTCCCTTTCGCAGCTTGCGTTTTGCTTCGAGCGATCCGCAGACCTGGGGCATTCTGCTCGCGCGGCAGCTTCCGCGCAGGAACGAGCAATCGTTCTGGCCGCGGTACTCCAAGCGCATCCAGGGACGATTGAACCAGGCCGGCGAGGCAACCGGGCTCGAAAAAATATCTCCGGGAAGGAACTTGCAGCTCATCCCCTATGGAGTCTTTCGTTCTTTCAAGGAACTCGACCTGCGCGATCCGAACAACCCGAAGTACACGCAGCGCGCGGCGTTTGGGCAGATTGGCCTCGACGCCAAGGCGGTATTGAAAGACAAATTTGTTCTCGACGCCACCGTGAATCCGGACTTCAGTCAGGTCGAGTCGGACGATCCTCGGGTCACCGTCAGTCAACGCTTTGAAGTTCAGTTTCCTGAGAAGCGTCCCTTTTTCCTGGAGAACTCGAATTACTTTCAGACGCCGATTCAGCTTTTGTTCACGCGCCGCATCGCCGATCCCAAGTGGGGCGTCCGCTTGACGGGCAAAGACGGCCCATGGTCGGTGGGCACGCTGGTGGCGGAAACGGATTCGCCGGGCGAGCCCGTCACGCCGCCGAGCGATGGTGTTCCCGGCAATCCCCTGTATGGAAAACACGCGCTGTTTGCGATTGGACGTGTCAGCCGCGACATTGGCGCGCAGTCGTCGATTGGGGTGCTTTACGCCGATCGCGAGGCTGGCGACTTCTTCAATCGCGTCGGCAGCGTCGATGGACGCTTCAAACTGAATCAAAACTGGGTGGCGAGCTTTCAGGGAGCGTACAGCGCAACCATCAATCCCGCCGACCCGAACTTCAACTTGTTCAATACTACCGGCCAGTATCAGGCGGGATCAGCGGGGTCTGTCGTCGTGCAACGCGA
>JAYTFO010000384.1:0-6784 GCA_043734305.1 Acidobacteriota bacterium
CGTCGCCAATTCCAGATGATGCTTCTGCGCGAATCGCCCCTTGCAGAGCGCCGTCATGCCCGCTCCCAGCACGCACGGTGTGTTCGGCATCGCGCGCACCACCGGTACTTCTTCCTCTAACTCGCGTTCGATCATCTCCGTGGGCACCGACGCGGCCACCGAAATCAGAAGCTGCTTGCGATTCACGTGCCCGCGGATCTCGCGAGCCACCTCCACCACCATCTGCGGCTTCACGCATAGAAAAATAATGTCGGCGTCGCGCACCGCTTCCAGATTGTCGGTGCCGGCGTGAACCTTCAACTTGGCATGCAGCGCCCGCGCCCGTTCCGGATGCGCCACCGTGGCCCACGTATTGGCCGGTGTGAGCAGGCCATCGCGCAACAGCGCCTGCAGCAAAATCCCGCCGATCTTGCCCGTGCCCAGCACCGCAACCTTCTGCTTGTGAGTCACACTCTTACCTTTGCTCATGCCCATTCTCCCTGCTCGGATTCGCGAATGACCAGACTACACCAGGATGATCGCCATTGCGGAAACGCGACGGCAATCAGCTATTCATAAATTGCATGGGAACCATCTTTAAAATTTCTCGCCCAATCGGCAGCGATGCGGTCGCCGCCGGGGACGGCACATTCAGGACATGCAGGAAGCGATCCTTAGGCACAAAGCGAAAATCGTCAACCAGGTTGCCGTCCGGCGCGAGTGCCTGCGCCCGTACGCCGGCTCCGCCCGGCACCAGATCTTCCACGCGAACCTCGGGCACCAGTTCCTGCAACGAGCGCACGAACGCACTCTTCATCAACGACCTCCGGTATTCCGAAAGCCCGTAGCGCCACTGCCGCCGCGCCATCGAAAGAAAGCCGCGATAGGTGAGCGTCTCCAGCGCTTCGCCGAGATGAAAATCCGTGCGTCGATAACCTTCCCGACGCAGTGCCAGCACTGCGTTCGGTCCGGCATCGATGGTGCCCGAAATCCGCCGCGTGAAATGCACACCCAGAAAAGGGAATCGTGGATCCGGCACAGGATAGATCAGATTTCGCACCAGCCCCGCGCGCTCCGGGATCAAGTCGTAGTACTCGCCGCGAAACGGCACGATCATGATTTCCGGATCGTGCCCCGCCAGCCGCGCGATCCGGTCACTGTATAAGCCCGCGCAATTCACCACGTAGCGCGCCGAAAAATCTCCCGCTCGCGTCTGAATGACAATCTCGTCGGCAGAATTGCGAAAGCCCACTACGCCCGCTCCGGTTTTCAGTTCCGCCCCGTGCGCAATGGCGATCTCCGCATACTTGCTGGCGACCGTTCCGTAGTGAGTGATTCCAGTCGAAGGCACTTTGAGCGCCTTCACGCCCACCAGGTGCGGCTCGATCTCGCGCATGCCTTCTGGTCCAAGAATTTCCACACCCTTCAGTCCGTTGGCATCGGCGCGTTGTTGTAAACCATCCAGGCGCGTCGCCTCGTCCGCGTTGATAGCCACAATTACTTTGCCGCACACTTCGTGTGCAATTCCGTGCCGCTGACAGAACTCGACCATTTCTCGCGCGCCCTCGACACACAGCCGCGCCTTCAACGATCCCGGTTTGTAATAGATCCCGCTGTGGATCACGCCGCTGTTGTGGCCCGTCTGATGCTGCGCGACCCCGTTTTCCTTCTCCAGGATTAGCACCCGCAGTCCAGGGAACCGCTCGCTACCCTGCATGGCAACCGAGAGCCCTACAATACCGCCGCCGATAATTGCGAGATCGTACATGGGATTTGCAATTTGGTAATTTGGTAATTTGTAATTGAAAAACGAAGGTGCCAACGTTCGATACTATCGCATGCGACGTGATTCCACGCGGGGTTGAGCGCGGGTAGGCAAAACAAAGGCGCGGATCAAGCCGCGCCCAACTTTACCAATCACAAATTACCAAATTACAAAATTACAAATTGTTCCTACTGTACGGTCAGATTGAAAGTGACTGCATGCTGCGCTTGCGGCTGCGTCGCTTCGGTCACCGTTACGGTGATTGTGCCGGAAAACGGGTCGGTCGGCTTCTGGATGTTGACCGTTGCGTTCGCCGATTTCCCGGGGTCCGCCTGCGCTGTGGCGGTCACGATTACGGCGGGGTTTTGCGGAACTGCCGGTGGCGCCGAATAGAGACCGGTCGCGGTGTCGATGGTCCCGTTCGTCGCTCCGCCTCCGACCGCCCATGTGACACTCTGGTTGGTGGAATTGTGAACCGTTGCCGTAAACTGCTGGATCTGCGGAGGCGCACCGTTGAGGTTGGGGTAGAGAGTATTCACAACGCTCGGGCTGACCGACACACTGATCGGCGGTGGTGGTGGCGGCCCGCCGCCTCCACTCACACCGCCGCACGCCAACATGATTGTCGTTAGGACCAGCACCCCGCAAAGCCCGATTACAACCAATCGCCTCGCCACGCCTCGCCCCGCGAGTCCCACCAGCACCATCCCAACCAAGGACAGACTCAAAGGCAGCCACGGACGCCGCCTCTCGCCGTACAACCGGCGTTGCGTTCCCGTAAACGGCCCCGCCGTCTGGATACTGATGCCGACGTTAGTCGCCGCCCCGCCCGCAGCGATCTGCGTTGGATTGAACACACACGACAATCCCGCCGGCAATCCCGAGCACGCGTAGGTTACGCCGCCGCTGAAGGTACCGCCACCCACAGGAGTCAAACTCATCGAGGTAGTTGCCGCCTGTCCAGGCTGCGCCGACGCGTCCGCCAGTGATGACGGCACACCGACATCGGTATTCACCGTCAGCGTTTTGATCGTCGACGCGCGGGTCACCGTTCCGTCCGTCCCTTGAATCGTGAAGTCAAAGACTCCAGCCGTAGCATTGCCGACGGTCACTGTGAATGCAGCCCCGCCGGAAGTTGGTACTAACGATGCAGGAGTGAATGTACACGTCCCCGGTTTGCCCGTCGTACACGAGAGTGTGACAGTCTTGTTGTATCCATTGATTGCCGTCAATGTTCCGTTCCAGATGACCGTCTGCGGAGCCAGAACGGCAGCCGGATTCGCCGTAACCGCTACCGCGAAATCCGGAACCGGCGCAACCACCACCAGCGTGAGCGTCTGCGTCTTGGCCGCCGGTGCTCCCACACTGGTGGCCTGAATGGTCACGGGGTAACTGTTCACCGCAACACTGTTCGGCACTGTCACCGTCAGCGACACGGCAACCGGATTCCCCAATGTCGGATGCTCGGGAGATGGCGGTGAGAAGTTACAACTCGCGCCCGCCGTGATCACCGATCCCTGACAGCTCAGCGCCACTGCTCCTGCAAAAGCACCCAGTGCCGTAACCTGGAAACTCGTTGCGTTGGAAGCTCCGCCCTGTTGCGCCGTGACCGTACTCGGGATCGGCGCGCTCAAGCCGAAGTCCACGACTTGCAGCGTCACAGCGGCATCGTGCGTGATGGTATTGACGTCACTTCCCGCGCCATGGATGTTGAAGTTGTAGTCGGTAGTCGCGCTCCCGCTATTCATCGAAACGCTGAACGCAGCTCCCATCGGCGCTGTCGGCGTGATCGAATTGCCCGGCTGGAATGTGCAAACTCCTGGCGCGCCGGTTCCACAACTCAGCGTCACCGCACTGGCATAGTTATTCACTGACGTCAGCGTTCCGTTGAAAACCGCCGTCTGGTTTGGGAACGCGCTGATCGTCGGCGGGGCAACAGCGAGTTGATAATCCGGAGTTGTTAACAGATCGAATTCCCAAATGCCGCGTCCGTAAGTCGATACGCGCAGCTTCTTTGCTCCGCCGGAGTTGAATAGGCGGATCGCCGACACCGGCACGTTGGGAAGATAGCCCACCGCGGGGGGCTGGGGGCCGACTTCAGTCCAACTCGCGGCCGATGTCGCACTCACGAAAACGCCGATGTCCGTTGCCGCATAGACCAGACCAGCGTTCGAATCCAACAGCAGCGCATTCACAGGCGTATCCAACAAGCCGTCCGCCGTGCCGCCAAACGGAGTCCACGTCTGACCAGCGTTCGTAGTCTTAAAGACGTGCGCATTTCCCACGCCCACAAACCCCATGATCCCGACATAGGCGGTCTGGCCAGTCCCGGCCGAAGTGTCCACTGCCACCGACGAGATCGTGTAGTTCTGCGGATTGATCGCTCCGGTCATGTTCGACATCTGCGTCGAGGCCGCGTTGGTCGTGACCCAGACTTCGCCGCCGAATGGACCGCCACACGTTCCGGTACAGTTCGGTCCTGAGCCTTCCGTGGTGGCATACACCACGTTTGAAAAGTTACTTTGCTTCGGACCGCCCGCCGCCAGTCCCCGGACCAGGTTGAACTCCCGCCCGGTGCACGTGGTGTTGCTCAACACATCGAAGTTGACGCTGAGCGTGGAAAACGCCGTCCCCACCGTGCTCCCACGCCACACCCGGCAAGTCCCCACCAGAAATTCACCCGGGTTCTGCGGGTCCAGAATGTAAGGCGTGTAGAACGGCCCTGCGTCCCCTCCCACGTTGGTATTCGTCACCACCGGGATGAACGTGTTGGTGTTGCACGCAATCCCGCTGTTGCAGACCTGAATGCTCACGTCCGTGTTCGCGCTGAACCACTGCGTCGGAGTCGTCGGATTGATGACGTTGTATCCGCCATCGCCGCCGTTGACGGTGATCCACTGTGGATTCGACGTGGCCGCATTACTGCCCGGAGAGCCGTTGTCCTGCGTGCCGCCCAGAACCGTGTTTTGATCAGTCGGATGAATTGAAAACGACACAAACTGCGTCATCGATCCGAGCGTCCCATTCAAATTGTCGAACGCATTATTGCCCGCCGTATTGCACGACCCGATGTTGAGTCCGGTGTAACCATCCAGTGCGCGGTAGATGCCGCCGTCGTTGGCGAAATACAAAATTGCCTTCCCGCCCACCACCGCAAAGTCAATTCCATGTTCGTCCGGATGCACTCTCGCCTTACTGCTGCACGTACCGTACACGTGCGTCAAATTGAGCCATGCATTCGGAAGGTTTGCGTCGACGGTGGAACATGTGGTCTGACTATTAAGGAGTTTGCACTTGAACAAATTCACCGTACCGGCGTACAGGTCGGTGACTCCATTGCCGTCCGGCAGGGCGACTATCTCCAGGTTATAAAACGCCTGACTGATGCCGCAGCCGGCCGAGTCTCCGCAATTGGTCAGTCCGGTTTCAGAAATCCGGCTCCAGCTTCCGCCGCCGATGGAACGCCAGATCCCCTCGTCGATCATGTTGTTGTTGGCATCGATGTCGATAAACCACATGTACATCTCGTCGCGTCCGGGGACCACCGCCAACTGTCCGCGATAGATCGGACAATTTGCCTGCGCCGAGCAAGCCGACGTGAGCACCGTAGGCTGGTTTGCCAGTCGCGTCCAGTTGGTTCCGTCCACTGAGCTATAGAGCCCATGACGGCGCACCGCTGCAATAAATTTTCCCGCAGTCGCGTTGTACGCCACGTCGGTAGCGGAAATCGGACCACCGTCCGGCAAGGATTGGAAAGCCCACGTTAGTCCGCTGTCTGCCGACCGATACAGGCCGCGATTGGTGTTGCTTGTGATGTTTCCTTCTTCAAAGCCCTTCGCGGTAGTAGCGGTCGCGGCGACGACCGTGCTGGTCTGCCCATTGGCCCTGCTCCAGGCAAACTTCGCAACGCCCAACCCTGCGAACGGATGGCTTCCTCCATCCGCGGACTCCTTGAGCGCCCACGTTGCTCCGCCGTCGGTCGACCGCAGAATGCCCACACCGTAGTAGCTGTCGATGGCGTTGTCCGGCTCGCCCGTCCCCACCAGCACCACCGTGCCGTCCGGCTTCACCGAAACCGCGCCCGTGGCCAGCGACGCTTGCTGATCCGTCACCGGCGTCCAAATCACACCGCTGGCCGGTACATCTGCCGCGTTCGTGGATTTCCATACGCCTCCATAGGCTCCGCCGAGGTACACCGTGTTGCCGGTCGGGTCGCTCGGATCGATCGCCACCGAAGTAGCGCGTCCGGAAACCAATCCAAAGAAGTTGTTGTCAGAAACCAGCGGCGCGGGTCCGAGCGCCACCCATCCCACCGTTTGCGGAGCGGCCATCCCCGCATACGCCGCTTCCCGCAGCGCCCGCAGCGCCATCTTTTGATGATGTGCCCGCAGACGCAGCGCCGCGGCGGCCCGTCCCACCGGCGCCTCGCGTCCGCGGCTCATCCATTCCGCCCGCCTGTCCGGACGGTCCCGGTCGCTTTCTTCGATCGGATCGTATTCCGACTTCCTCTTCGCCCCCTGTGCGAATCCACTAGTAACGAAGAACATCAACGCGAAAGAAAGTGCGAGCAAAAGGCGTAAGTAACGGCTGGTCATAGGCGTGTACTTTTAGGAGGGACCCTCGTACTCTCAACCTATAGGGCAGTCCCCAAAGAGTATGTGACTGCCATCACCCCGTCTTTGGTCGGTTTCGTCGCGCCGGCGTCTTGGCGGCTGTCGCGAGGGATGGCGACTACACCAACTACGGGCCAATGAGTGAATGGTGATTTGTCGCCAACTATTTGTGGGACGGGCGAGAACTGGATGGCAAAGCTACATGGGGACAGGGGATGTCGCGCCATTCACGGGCAGATCCGCAGATGCGCGCTACCGTTGCTATGGGAACTTGAGATTTGTGGCAGCCGTGAGTGGCTTGGTTTTTGTCAGCAAGTCAGTTGACGAGAACAGGCGTGGGTGTTGAAAAAGTCACTGTGATTTGAAGGCCGAGAGATAGCAAAAGCATGTTATGAAGGAAGAGATTCCTGCCCATGCTTTGCTTGAT
>JAYTFO010000385.1:0-12400 GCA_043734305.1 Acidobacteriota bacterium
TGCTGGCGTCCGCCGGGCAGCGGGATCTGGGCGGATCGCGGATGCAGTGCGCCGGTAGCGTCGTCGGCAACATAGAGCGTGACTGTTTCGGTGGCGCCAGACGCCGGAGGCCCGACCGGCCGCGCATCGTCCGCGAAACGTTGCATTTCAGCAGCGTGTCGCCGCATCTGCCCCAGGTAGATTCCCATCCCGAGCACGATCACAAGCATTACGGCCACGCCGAGAATCAGGTGACGAGGAATCATGGCCGCGCTCCCAGTTGTTCCCGCACGGACGCGACGCCATCCGCAATCGCCGCCGCCGCCCGCTGCTGATAGTTGGGCGAAGACAGATCTGTCATCCCGTTCGGTCCGGGAGCCAATTCAACGGCCAGCGCAGGCATCACAACATTGTTCAAGGGTCGAAGCGACGCCGTGTAACCTCGCGCCGGCAGCTGGTGCTTTTCCATTTCTACGACCACCGCCACCGCTGCACTCTGGCTCACGCGTAACGCCCCGCCCTGTGCGGCATTCCAGGCATGAAACGGTCCCCGATCCTGTCCCGCGACCGGAAACAGCGCGGTGTACACCCGGGCCCCACTCCCTTGTGACGCCGCATGCAGGCTGATGTAGATTCCCGCGTGCGCTGCATTGGTAGTTCCCGCGCGTTGATCCAAGGTCAGCGTGTCGTCGCCGTTGCGCAGCAGCAGCACTGCGAATCCCTGCCGCTCCAGTTCGCGCCTCAGCAGGCGCGCGAATCCGAGGGTGACGTTTTTTTCCTCCAACGTGTCGGTCAGCGCCGCCCCGCGCTCCGTTCCTCCATGCGCCGGATCGACCACCGCCAGAATGCGCCGGACCGGGACCGGGACCGGTGCTGGCGCTGTCCCGCCACTGACCGGAGCCTCCGTCTCAGCCGGAGTTCCGCCCGCATTCGGCGGGCCTCCCGACTCCGCCACTGTCCCAGTCGCGGCCGTTCCCGTCGACAACGCCGTCACCGTGATCGTTCGCCCATTGTTGCTGAAACTGGCCATCAAGGGGACGCTCGCCGCAACCGTCAGGTCGGCGATCCCGTTACTCTCCGAGAAATTGGCCTGGGTGATGGTCGGGTTATCAAACACCAGCGCCATACTCCCCGGCGGCACCAGCGGTTCGCGCACAAAGACCATCCGCAGTTTTCCCGGCTCCGTAGAGATCGTCGGATTCATTGGCGCAGAAAAATTCAGCACCAGCCGAGGCGGATTGCTCGAATCCAGTTGTGCGTTGACCTGCGTACCGGCATCGCCAATGAACAGCCGCCTCGCCGCCTCGCGGAAATTTACTGGATTGCCAAGAAACCGGGGCAGCAGAATATTCAGCGAACTCAGCGGGACCATGCCCCGCGAATTCTCGATCAGGAAAGCTCCGCCCAGATCAAGATCGCGCCCGCGCACCCGTGCACGCGCCCTGCCCGCTATGAAATCGCAGTCGTTATCGTTGAAGCGCATTTTCCAATGCTGTCCTTCAACCCGCGCGCTGATGCGGCCCAGCGGCTCCAAAACTTCCAGCAACCCGACATACTCGCGCCCCATGCGGTCGGTAACCGGCAAAGTGTAAGTGGCGACCGACGAGTAAATCGAAAGCCTCTTCTCGTCAACGCTGGAAGCCGCGCTCAGAAACACCAAAGCCGCCAGCCCGGCGGCCAGCATCTTACGCGCGGTGTTGTGGGTGGAGGAAGGCACTGGTAATCAACGCTAAACCGGCGAGCGCATTTACGCCACAGACCTTGCTTTGAAGGGGCGCGGCTTCAGCCGCGCCGTAGATGCAAATTCAGTGGCGGCTTTAGCCGTGGGGGCAATCCTCCGCTTACAAGAGGCTTCTCCCGCAGCCATTCTCCTTCGACCTTTTTCGTGGACCAGTTTAATCAGAATTCATTACTCGACATCCATCCCATAAATCGTCAGCCCACTCAGCAGCTTGGGATAAAAATCCGTCGACTTCTGCGGCAACACCTCGCCCGCGAACGCGATGTCGCGCACCTGCTCCATGCGCACCGGATTCATCAGGAAAGCGGCCTGCGCCCCTCCGCTGCGTACTTCGGCCAGCGCGTCCGCAGCCTCGCGATGATAAGAAATGTTCTGCAATTTCCGAATTGCTTCCTCCGAAATTTTCAGCACACCCTCCAGCAGACACTTGTGCAACTGCACCACATCTAGCGCCTGTTGCCGCAGAGAAAGCCCGGCGAATCGATTGGTTCCGACCGCCCTCGGCGAATGCATCAACAGCACCCGATCCGCCGTCGCCACCATCAGCGCGCACGAAGCGCGCCCCGCTTCATGCAGCAGGCCCGCAGCCTGCGCCCCATCGATCTCCGGACCAACTTCCTCCACCTTGAAAAATTCCCGCGCTTCGGCTTGCAAACGATCCGCCGAGAATGACGGCAACCCATGTACCACCCGATGCGTCGGCAGAATCACCAGGCCCGGACTGTTCATGTTAAAAAAAGTCATCATCATCGAGTCATAGGTTGCCGCCGCGGACGAACCCGCCGCCTTCCGCCGTTCATCGCGATAAGCCAGCGCAGTTTCATACCGATGATGCCCATCGGCAATAATCAACTTCTGTTCCCGCATCTGTGCCTGCAAACCGCCAATCACCGCCGCGTCCGAAACCTTCCAGACCCGGTGCAGCACGCCATATTCGTCGGTGACCTCGATGTCGGGCGCAGCGTCCGATCGCAGTTGCGATTCGATCCCACCCGAATCCGCATACAGCATGAATATCTGTTCAAAGTGTGTTCGCGTAGCCCGCAGCAAGTCCAGACGATCTGCCTTCGGCCCGGAGTGCGTCAACTCATGTCGAAAGACGACGCCCGCCGAATAATCCTCCGTCTGCCCGAGTGCGATGTAACCTTCCCGCTCCGCAGTCGCCGTACTGCCCGGAACCGCAAATTTCTGGGAGTAGCGATAGATCGAGGGCTCGACATCCTGCCGCAGAACGCCGCTCTTCCGAAAGTCTCGGAAACTAGCCGCAGCGCGGGTGTAGACATTTTCCTGCGCACTGTCATCCGCCTGCCGCTTGCCCAAAATGATCCGCACCAGGTTCGCTGGACTAGCCTGGTAATAGCGTTCCTGCGTCTCCGGAGTGATTTTGTCGTAGGGTTGGGTGACCACCTGATCGACTCGCACCCGATTCGGGTCATATCGCCAAGCCTGAAAGGGAGAAATGATCGCCATAGTGAACGCAAATTGTAGCAGGCCGAGCCGCCCGCAAATTGGCGAGGTAAAGGTCAAGCCCGCGCCAATGGGTAGAGACGAGGCTTGCCTCGTCTCTGTCCGCAGCGGAGACGCGGCAAGCCACGTCTCTACGAAGGCTGGGCTCGAGGATTGTCCAACCAGTGTGCAAAAGTTTTCAACAGGCCCCGAACCGAAGCCCACCCGCCCACCCCCAAACCCCGCGCCCAGCAACGGTTTCCCACCGACCGCCGCGCCCAATGTGAAGACAAACATTTTACAAGGCACGTCTTAAAAACTCCCGCCGCCTCTTCAATACTGTGCTAGTATCCGGCTTATACGGGGTTGTTATGGCCCATGTTTGGAAGTTCGGGTCAGCTCCCTCAGCGCCAGCTCGCACCTTTTCGCCGTGTGTGGGACATATGTTGTACGCAAGAGAGTGGTCGTCTCGGTCGGTGTTGACAGCGGTCCTGGTTGTAACGACCTTCAGCGCACTCCACACCTTCGCTCAAAACTCCACCGAAGACGTACACATCCAGCCCCGCCCGCCCGCTGTCTCCAAAGAGCCCGACCTTGATCCTGCTCTCAAAAGTCACTCCAAGCCCCTCCGCGTCAACGTCGAGATGGTGCTTGTGCCCGTCACCATCACCGACCCCATGAATCGCCTGGTGACTGGCCTCGACCGCGAGAACTTCAATCTGTTCGAGGGCAAAGAACAGCAGGAGATCAAAACTTTCTCCAGTGAAGATGCACCCGTTTCTTTGGGCGTCATCTTCGACATGAGCGGCAGCATGAGCAGCAAGGTCGAACGCGCCCGCGAGGCCGTCATCGAGTTCTTCAAGACCGCCAATCCGCAGGACGAATTTTTCATGATCACCTTCGCGGACAAGCCCGAAGAAATTTCCGACTTCACCACCTCCGTCGAAGACATCCAGGGCAAGCTCGTCTACACCGTTCCCAAGGGCCGCACCGCCTTGCTCGATGCCATCTACCTCGGCGTAAGCAAGATGCGCCAGGCGCGCTATCCGAAGAAGGCCATGCTGATCATCTCCGACGGCGGCGACAACCACAGCCGTTACACCGAAGGCGAGATTCGCTCCACCATCAAGGAAGCCGACGTTCTCATCTATGCGATCGGCATTTACGATCATTTCTTTCCCAGCGAAGAAGAACGCCTTGGCCCCAGCCTGCTCAGCGATATCACCGAACTCACCGGCGGGCGCGCCTTTACAATCGATAACCCGAACGACCTCGCGGACGTATCCACAAAAATAGGCATTGAGTTGCGCAACCAATACCTGCTCGGATACCGTCCAAAGAACCCAGTACGCGACGGCAAATGGCGTAAGATAAAAGTGAAACTACTTCCGCCGAAGGGATTGCCGCCGCTCCGGGTCTACGCGAAAACGGGTTACTATGCGCCGACGGAATAGCTGCCTCATCCTTGTACTGTTCGTGGGCCTGGCCCCTTATTTCCTGGCACAGTCGGATTCCGCGCCTCCAGCCCAGCCACCTCCTGCGACTTCGGCTCCTTCTCCAACAACCTCAGCCGCCCCGGCCGCGTCCCAGACTCCCGAGACGGACAACGGCGCCTTTGTGTTTCGCAAAAGCGTCGAAGAAGTAGTTCTCCACGCCGTGGTGTTCGACGACAAACAGCGCTTCGTCACCAATCTCGACAAGAGTGCCTTCACCGTCTACGAGGATGGCCATCCCCAGACCATCACTTCCTTTCGTCATGAAGACATTCCCGTTTCGATGGGCATTGTGGTGGACAACTCCGGCTCCATGCGCGAGAAGCGTCAAAAAGTAAACGCCGCCGCCTTGAACCTGGTGCGCGCCAGCAATCCCGATGACGAAGTATTCGTCGTCAACTTCAACGACGAGTACTACCTCGATCAGGACTTCACCGCCAACGTCAACAAACTCAAGGAAGCTCTTGAAAAGATCGAGGCGCACGGCGGTACCGCTCTCTACGATGCAGTCGTCGCCTCTGCGGACTGGCTGAAACACGCCAAACTCGAGAAGAAAGTGATCCTCATCGTCACTGACGGTGAAGACACCGCCAGCAGCCAGTCGCTCGAACAGGCCGTCCGCCGCCTCCAGGCAGAGAATGGTCCGACCGTCTACGCCATTGGCATTCTGGGCGACGAAGAGCATCCCAAACGGGCCAAGAAAGCTCTGCAAGTCATGTCCGACCGAACCGGCGGCATCACTTTTTTTCCTAAGACCCTCGACGAAGTCGATGCCATCAGCCGCTCCGTAGCCCACGATATTCGCAACCAGTACACCATTGGATACAAACCCACCACTCCCAAAAATCAAGGCGGATACCGCAGCGTGAAAGTCGATGCCAAATCCCGCAGCTACCGCAAACTGGTAGTCCGCACCAAAACCGGCTACTACGCCGGCACCGACCCCGCCTCCAGCACCAAATAGAAGCGCAGCGGGTGCCCCGTCCAAGCTCCGCTTGGGCGGGGTTTTCGCCGCGATCTCAACAATGTTTGTAGTCCGAACTTGCACCCGCTTGAAAGCAACTTTTTTGTAAACTCTTTCAGTCGCACTGTCCTTTCCTCTCATTGCCAAGAACGGGAAGGGCACGACTTTCAGTCGTGCCGCAAACGCTCCAAAATTGACGTGGCTTTAGCCGCAGCGGTCTCGCTCCGGGCGTCGGAATAAAATCCCCCCCGCAGTCGCTTCAGCCGCTCCGACCCGATTGTCCTGTTTTTGGGTGGCGCAGCGGTCGAGCTGTTGGCTATGCAGAACGTTGTCTGTATTTATTCAGCGAATTTCTGGGACACGACACTGGAGAACGGGAAGCGTTTGAGGGGCGAGGCCGAGAATGTACGTGTAAGCACGAGCCCCCCCGCCCAAGCAGAGCTTGGACAAGGCACCCTCTACGATTGTTTTCGGATTCCGATTACGTCTGTTCCCAAAATCCCCCACCCCGCATTGACGCTGCACTCTTCCTTCCTTACCCTGTAGTGTGACCTCCACGACAACAATCACCACTCCGCGCCTGCGCGTCACCGACGACATCACCAAACTCGTCGGCGACACCCCGATGTTGCAGTTAAAACGGCTCGTGCCCGCGGGATCGGCTGACGTTTTCGTCAAATTGGAATACCTGAATCCCGGCGGCAGCGTGAAAGACCGTGCCGCCATCGGCCTGATTGAGCGCGCCGAACGGGAAGGGAAGCTCCGCCCCGGCGGCACCATCATCGAGGCGACGGCTGGCAATACCGGAATCGGCCTGGCGCTCATCGGCGTCAATCGCGGATACAAAGTCCGCATGTTTGTCCCCGAAAAATTCTCCGAAGAAAAAGTCATGATCATGCGCGCCCTCGGCGCCGAAGTGACTCGCACTCCGGAAGCCGAGGGCATGCAAGGCGCAATCCAGCGCGCCAAGGACCTTCAGGCCACCGATTCTTCGGCCTTCATGGCCGCCCAGTTTGAAAATCCTGCCAACCCCGATTACCACTACCAGACCACCGCCCGCGAAATCTTCGAACAAATGGAAGGACGCGTCGACGCCGTCACCGTCGGCTCTGGCACTGCGGGAACCTTCACCGGCATCGCCCGCTTTTTGAAAGAGCGCCTGCCCAACGTCCTCACCGTTGCAGTCGAAACCGAAGGCTCGGTACTCGGCGGAGGCCAGCCCGGCCCGCACAAAGTAGAAGGCATCGGCTCCAGTTTTATTCCCACGAATTTCGACGCGTCGGTGTGCGATGAAATCCTGATGGTCACCGACGACCAGGCTTTCGGCATGGTGAAACAACTAGCCGCGACCGAAGGCGTACTCGGTGGATCAAGCGCCGGCGCCAACGTATTCGCCGCCCTGCAAATCGCCAAACGCCTCGGAGCAGGGAAGCGAGTAGTAACCCTGATCCCCGACTCCGCAGAACGATATTTGTCGAAAAAAATATTTGAAGGCGGAATTTGAAGGGCAGCCGTCAGCCGTCAGCACTCAGCACTCAGCACTCAGCATTTAGCACTCATCACTCATCACTTAGCATTTAGCATTTAGCACTTAGCATTTAGCACTTGGCGTTTAGCACTTGGCACCTTGGCACCTTGCACTCAAGGATCAGCGGTAAGTGTGCAACCAGGGCGAGCCAGCCGCGCAGCGGCGAAATAAGAAAGCCCGGCACGGCAGTGCCGGGTAGGCAACGCGAAAGAAAGAGTCCCGCAAGGGACGGCACCCCGGCCGCAAACTGATTGCCGATTGCTGAATGCTGATTGCTGCCCCAGGAGTTTTCCATTGCCCAAAAATCATCTCGGCTTCGCCACCACCGCCATCCACGTCGGACAAGAGCCCGATCCCTTGACCGGCGCGGTTTCGGTCCCGATCTATCCCACGTCGACCTACGTGCAAGAAGAAATCGGCAAACACAAAGGCTACGAATACGCCCGCGTTTCAAATCCCACCCGCGACCGCCTGGAGACCAACCTCGCCGCTCTTGAAGGCGGCACGTCGTCGAAAGTATTTGCCAGCGGCATGGCTGCCATCAACGCCATCGTGAGCACGCTCAAGTCCGGAGACCACGTCGTCGCCGGCCACAATCTCTACGGAGGCACGCCCCGCCTCTTCAATCAGGTGTTCACAAATTTTGGCATGACGTTTACCTACGTCGATACTTCGGAAGTCAAGAACGTGGAACTCGCGTTGCAGAAGAATACGCGGCTGGTGTTCCTCGAGACGCCCACCAATCCGCTGATGGAACTCTGCGACCTTCGCGGCGTCTGCGACCTGGCCCACCAGCGCGGGATCGAAGTCGTAGTGGACAACACCTTCATGTCGCCGTACTTTCAGCGTCCGATTGACCTCGGCGCCGACATGGTCGTCCACTCAACCACGAAATTTCTCAATGGCCACAGCGACGGCCTGGGCGGAGTCGTCGTCTGCACCAAGCCCGAGCAAAACGAGAAGTTAGCCTTCCTGCAAAAAGCCGCGGGAGCGATTCTGTCGCCCTTTGAATGCTGGCTGATCCTGCGCGGCGTGAAAACTCTGGCCGTCCGTATGTTGCAGCACGATTGCAATGGACGCAAAGTCGCTGGCTTCCTCTCCACCCATAAAAAAGTGCAGAAAGTTTTTTACCCGGGGCTGAAAGACCATCCCCAGCACGAATTAGCAAAAAAACAAATGTCCGGCTTCGGGTCGATGATTGCCTTCGAAACCGGCTCCCTCGAAAACGCCAACAAGATGCTCCGCAAAGTACGCGTGTGTTCGCTCGCCGAATCTCTGGGCGGAGTCGAAACCCTGATCTCGCATCCCGCCACCATGACCCACGCCGCCGTCGGCGAAGAAGGCCGCCGCAAAATCGGCATCACCGACGACCTCGTCCGCATTTCCGTCGGCATCGAAGACGTAGACGACATCCTCGCCGACCTTGACCAGGCCCTGGCCGCCATCTAGAAGCGCATTTGCTTTTGGGTGGCGCAGCGGTTTACCGCTGCGATAAGCGCATTTCTTTCATCGCGGGCTTTAGCCCCCGAGGTCCGGATGCAAACTTCCTAAGCGCAATCTCTAGGCGCTGGGGGATCGCCTTCAGTTACTCCAGCCGTCGCTTCCGCCATCCCGGATACAAATTCGCAATCGCCCACGTCGCGCCGACAAATGCGTGCCGATGCGGCCCGCCCGAAGTCAATCCCGCTTCATAACCGCCATCAATCACCAGTCGTGGCGTGACCGTGTACGTAAGCGCCCACAACGAAGACGCAAATCCGGCCGTGGCATGGTTGAGTTCGGTTTCACCGTAGAATTCGCCGGTGAACTGAAGCGGGCCATAAATCTTGTGCGCGAACGCCATGTTCATCTGATCGGCCTGGTCGAAACCACTCGCGTCCGGGCGGCCGATCCAAAAATGCGTGACATTGAAATCAAAATGAGTGCCGGCGATGTCTTTGCTGGCAAGAAATGTAAAGGCATGATCCACGCGTCCACTCCCCAATCCTTCCGTGGAACTGGCCGAAGGAATCTTCACGGCGTAGCCGAACGCGAGTGTCGGCACACGCTTCGTCTGTTTGTAGATTCGGACCTGCGGACCGAGCCAGTTGTCGCCGATCCCGTTGTGCGTGTTTTGTGCAGCGGTCTGCCACAGTTCCGACGTTGTGTTCCACCGCAACTCCACGTCGCACAACAACCCAAATTTCAGAAGCCCGCCGAATGCAGTCTGGTGCCCCCCTTCTTCCGGCCACGCCCGATCCCACCCATACTCCAGTTCCAATACCCCGTATTGTGTGATGTCGGCCGGGTTGGCAACGGTAGGACGGTTTGGATTCGCGACAATCGCATCGGCATAGCACCCCGTCTGTTTGCCCATCCACTGTCCCCACGCCGGGATACTCAATGCAATCAGGATCGCAAAGCACGCCGCAACCTGTCGCAATGAAGATCGGCGAGCCTTCGCAATCTTGCTCGCGCGAGTTGAAATGTTGTTCAACAAAGTATTCACACCCCATTATCCATTAAGATGAGTTTCGTGAACGACCGATTGCCGGCACTGAAGTGAACGGACAACCCACCTTTCGCGAGTGGAACGCCGCCGAGTACCATCGCCTCTCCGCGCCCCAATTCCAATGGGGACAGCGCGTCCTCAGCGACCTGCACCTGCGCGGCGATGAGTGTGTCCTCGACGCCGGTTGCGGAACCGGAAGGCTCACTCACCTGCTGCTGCAGAGTCTGCCCCGCGGCCGAGTCGTCGGACTCGACCTCTCGCGCAACATGGTGCTCCACGCGCAACGCGACCTGCATCCAGAGTTCGGCAATCGCGCCCAATTGGTCGCCGCCGACGTGATCGCGCTCCCGTTCCGCGACGCCTTCGACGGAATCTTCAGCACGGCATCATTCCACTGGGTTCTCAATCACGACGTACTCTTCCGCAATCTCTTCGCCGTACTCCGTCCCGGTGGCTGGCTGCATGCGCAGTGCGGAGGCGGCACCAACATCGCGCGCTTGCGGCGGCGTGTACGAACCTTGTCGCAGACGCAGGAGTTCTCCCGCTGGCTGGGTGAATTCTCCGAGCCCTGGTTCTTCTCCGATGCCGAAGGCGCCGCTGCCCGCCTGCGCGCCGCCGGATTTGAGGACGTTCAGGCAAACCTGGAAGTTGCCGCCGTCACGGTCGCAACCGGCGAAGAGTTCCAAAACTATCTGCGGACGTTCGTGCTCCATCGTCACCTCGAGCTCTTGCCGGACGAAACGACACGCGAAGAC
Source organism: Acidobacteriota bacterium (assembly GCA_043734305.1). Taxonomy (GTDB): domain Bacteria; phylum Acidobacteriota; class Terriglobia; order Terriglobales; family Acidobacteriaceae; genus Acidiflorens. Next base: position 10,398 of record JAYTFO010000385.1, read on the forward strand.
CTATTGCAGAAACTGGCCTCCGCCTCCGCAACCGACGATCCACCGTGGACGCTCGATTACTGCCGCCTGAACCTCCGCGCCCGCAAGCCCTCATAACCGCTTTGGCCTGCTGAAAAACTCGATGTTGCCTTGCTTTTTGGCGGCGCAGCGGTTCACCGCTGCGATTCCAGGTCGCGCTTTGAAGGGGCGCGGCTTCAGCCGCGCCCTAGATGCAACAAAATAGTAGCGGCTTTAGCCGCCGAGGTTAGACCCGCCTTACTCGTGTCGCTAAGTCGCGGAAAATGTGTCGGCTCCTCTCCCCCCAAGATTACCTAACTAAGTAACAGTCCTTCGTCCTCCCAGCATTTTTTGCCCACTGCGCACGTCGCCGAAACTTTTCTCAACCCGCCGTGTTCAAGCACACATAGGCGGGATGCCTCAGGAGAGAGACGACATGCGACGACACATATTGAGTTTTGGTTTTATTCTGCTGGCCGGTGCAATGGCCTTTGGTCAGGACGGCAGCACCACCGATGTTGCCAAGGATCAGAAAGACATTAACCACGACCGCCGCGATCTGAACCATGACCGCGCCGACCGTAACCAGGATGTCCAAGACATCCACAAAGACCAGAAAGACATCAACCGCGACCGCAACGACCTCAACAAAGACCGCGCGGACCGCAACAAAGACCAACGCGACATCAATCACGACCGCAACGATATGAACAAAGACCGCGCCGACATTGCCCGCGACAAGCGCACCGGCGACACCGCGGATCTCGCCAAAGACCGCACCGACCTGCACAACGACCAGCACGATATCGCCAAAGATCGCACCGACCGCAACCACGATCAGCGGGATATTAACCACGGCCGCAAGGATCTAAATCACGACCGCGCCGACCGGCACGCCGATAAGAAGGACGTGCGTTACGATCAGCACGACATCCACCACGACCAGAAAGACCTTCATCACGACCAGAGAGACATTCATCACGACCGGCACGGCAAATAACTCGCCCCAAAAAAGCGGCGGCGAGTTCACTTCAACTCGCCGCCCTTTTTACTTGAAGCCATCGTGAATAGATGCTTTCGGGAGAGCGCGGCTTCAGGATTGCGGAAAAACTCCGATGTTGACTCTGCTTTGAAGGGGCGCGGCTTCAGCCGCTGCGGTTCATGCCTCATCCTACAAAGGATCTCCCTAAAACTCCCGCCGACCCTGCCCAACCGACGCCCCAATCCACTCCAGGTATCCAGCGCTTCCATCCTCAACTGCAATCGCAATACATTCCGGCACATCATAGGAATGCAGCTTCCCGATAGCGTCACGCACCCCTTCAAACGCCTCCACCGTCGTCTTGACGATCAACAGCCATTCCATCGCACTCTCCACTTCGCCCTGCCAGCGATACACCGACTCAATCTGCGGAACGATATTCACACAGGCCGCCAATCGCCGCTCCACCAGTTCCTGCGCGATGCGGCGCGCTTCTTCCGCCGAGCCGCAGGTTGTGAGAACAACTCTCTTGTCCGTCATATAAAATTCTTACCTCACGTTTTCACTCGCAGGATACGAGGCTAGGCATGGCGACGCAAATCAAGTTTGGCACCTCCGGCTGGCGGGCGATCGTGGCCGAAGAATTTACCTTCGAAAATGTTCGCCGAGCGGTCCACGGGATATCGCGTTATGTGGTTGCGCAGAACTCGAACTCGCCGAAAGTAATCGTCGGCCGCGACCCGCGTTTTTTAGGCGAAACGTTCTGCGCGGTGGCCGCCGAAGTCTTGTCCAGCTATCGCATCACGCCCCTGGTGATCGCCGAAGCCGCGCCCACTCCCGCAATTTCCTACGCCATGATTCAAGCCAAAGCCGACGGCGCGATTAACTTTACCGCATCCCACAATCCGCCCGAGTACAACGGCATCAAGTTCTCCACCTCCGACGGCGCACCCGCTCTCCCCGAAGCCACCAAGTCCATCGAAGCCGCCATCGCCGATTACGACGCCCATCCCGAAACCTCCAA
>JAYTFO010000386.1:0-3408 GCA_043734305.1 Acidobacteriota bacterium
AGGTCAAGCAGCGACTGCGTGGACGAGCTGTCAAGAAGGACGGTCACGTCGTCGAGGCGTACCGCATCGCCGCAGAGTTTAATCAGCAGTAGCTCGGCGTGGGGCAGGCATTCCTGCCTGCCTTGTTCTCGAACGGAGACATTTGTCGGGAGCGACGAAAATCAGGCAGGCAGGAATGCCCCCACAGGGCGTCGAAGCGGATACGATTTCTGCTGGCGGAAATCGGGATTTGTCTTCGCGCCCACTACCGCCAGTGCGCCTTTCACCATTTCATCCTCCACGTCGAGCGACCAGCCGACCGGGCAAGTGTACTGTACACGCAAGGTCTGTGCTTGGTATAGGTCCAGCCGTACGTTATCGCGCGTCGGGATGTACAGGTTGTGTTCTCCGAAGTAGCCGAAGACCATGGCGGGACCGCGCTGCCGCAACGCTTCTTTGATGCGCATTCCGATCTGGGCCAGCGGCTCGCCTTGCATCGCGAGGAAGGTCAATTTACCAATCTGCGCTCCTAGCACTTCTTCAAAGCGGCACGGGTACTTGCGAGTTTGATCGAGCTTCGTCACCAGGAACTCTTCATCCGTGCAAACGTAATCCGATATCTTCTTGGGAAATGGGATGCCTTGCTTGTAGTGCTTGATGAGCTGACGGATCCAGTTGGTATCCCGCAGAGGATCGGGGAACGCGCGGAGCCCGGCATCGAGCCTTGCTCCGAGTGTTACGCCTCGCGCGAGTTCCAATGCTTGCTTGTAGGGCAGGGGATCGGCCAAGGGCAGATCGAGTATCTTGAGCTTGCTCTCAATGGGTCCGGTGACATCGTGGAGCGGCCCTTGGGCGATGCGAAGCACAGCGGCGGCCAGCTCATGCCCACGCGCTTTGCAAGCTGCTAACGGATCGGCCCCGTCGTCCGCGAGCGTATATTGATTGCCGCCGCACGCATCGGCGTAGATGGCAGTGGAGCCTGCAAATTTAGCTTCGATCTCATCCATCGCGAAACCCGGATGCGATGGCCCGTAGAGATTGCGCGGCCCCATCTGCGGATGCGTGGGATGGTTGAACAGCAGCGCTACGGCGCGATTCCCCGAAGCCACTTTGAGCAACTGGATTTCATAATCGGGAGGATAGCTGAGCTGCGACCTGGTGAAGTATCCATAGCCGTTTCCGAACAGCAGATCAACGGGACCCTGTTCGTTGCGAATGGCCTGCTGGATCGCTCCGAAGATCTTCTCAGCCAGCTCGCGGCCGTAATCGAAGTTCTCTTTGACAATCTGGATGGGCGACTGATGATTGTGCGTCGCGAGCAGTACCAGATATGCAGGCGGGATGGCCAGCTCGGTCTCACATCGTTCTCGCAGAATCGGCGTCGCGACATCCAGGCAATTGAAGGGATAATTCACGATCGCCATGCGGCGATGCCCGTCGAACAGCGTCATGCAGCGCGAGATCAGGGGAGCGTAGGCACCCGGCGGATCGGGCTTGTCGCCACTGGCGCAAAACCGTGGACGATCCGGGGTGACGTCCACACGAGCGGTACCGGCATTCATGCGGCGAAAAGGCGTCTGCGCCAAAAGGCCGCTTGCAACGAGCGGCATGCCAGCCAGTGCCGCTTGTAAAAACTCTCTGCGTCCGGGATTCATTCGTCGGGCTCCTCCGTGGCTTCCCGAATCTCCTCAACGTCGGCGAGATCGCGCATCCGGCCGGCCGCAAGTTTCGATGCTATGAGGTCATTCTTGGAGATGAAAAATACCGTGAGCCCGTTTTTGGAATCGATCATAACCTGCACCCGCCGCTCCCATGCATCATCGAAATTAACGCCATCAATGCTGGGGAGGATATCGACAGCACCGGCTCCCTCCCAAAGTAAATGAATTTCTTGGGGTCAGCCAAATCGTCGACAGTAATACCGGCGAGAGGAGCGCCGAAGCTGGCCAACGCCGCATGAGTCGCCTTCGCGTTCGCCGGGTCCGCTTTGATAAACAAGTCGAGGTCCTTGGTCGCGCGGGGCTGAGAATGAAACGAAACCGCGTACCCGCCGACAACAAGATATTTAACGCTCTGGGCGTTGAAGGCACACAAGAGTTCTTTCAAGTCGTCGAACATCGCGGCCCGGTTCCTTCATCGCGTAAGTGGCAGGGGTGATTTCGGCAACTGCATCCATCCGCGCATGGGCGGGCCGACTCTGCCAGTACCGATATTCGTCGGCCTTTATTTGCTTCTGGCTGGCGTATATGCGGATGGTATTGTCCACCTGCCCCATTATGAGCCCTGACTTGTACACATGCAAGAGTTTGAAGATCTCAGGCTGTGGGCTGGGGTTAAAACCGACCGTTTTGAGAATTGGTCGGCGGTCTAACCGAAGGGGATATCAATTTCGGTGTAGCTGCCGGGCGTGGCCGCGTTCACCGCAGAGGCTATATGTTCAATGTGCAATTTGACACGCGACCACTTCGTGGTACCGGTCAAAACAACGAGAGCTATTCTTCGCCCAGCCAGTTTTGCTGGTAGCGGATTCTCCGGTCGGTCGTGAGCAACAGATCAAACGTTCCTGCCTCTGCCGCAGTCAATAGGGCACCGTTGTTAAGCTTGTCCCATCCTCTTGCTTGGGCAGGGATGATCGTGTGGCCCGGAAGCGCACGGGCGAGACCCTTTGGGGTTCCGTGGTCAAAGAGAATGAGCATCGACCCGCACAGAGGGTTGCTCCGGTGCTGAAACCCTGAGGCTCTGTGCCACAAAATCGAGTACGGCCGCGATCTGCTCTCGCGTCACGTCGAATTGTTCCATTACTTCCTCGACGCTTAAATCCTCAAGGTTCTCAATCACGGTCGCAACGGGCAGGCGTGTATCGCGAAATACCCATGCGCCGCCTAGTCTGCCCGGCACGCTCTCCACGGCGGGGCATTGGGACCAATCGAGAGTTGCCATGCCGTTTTCATTTTAGAACGCGAGTAGATCGGGTACCTTGTAGTAGATGAGTGAGCTAGCAATTCTCGGCGGAAAACCTGTCCGCACGCGGCCTTTCTCTGCCTGGCCCCAATATCTGCCAACCGATGCGCAACGCCTGAACAAAGTGCTGGAAAGCAGGCATTGGGGAGGCTATCCGGTCCCGAGTCGCTATGCGGGCGAGTTTGCCGAGAAATTCGCGGCCATGCACGGGGCGAAATACGGGCTGTGCGTTTCAAACGGCACCATTGCACTGGTGGCCGCTCTGAAGGCGGCGGGGATTCATTTTGGCGATGAGGTGATCGTGCCCGCTTACACCTGGGACGGCACGGCCACGGCGGTTCTGTTTGCGGGCGGGGTGCCTGTGTTCGCCGATGTCGATCCCGATACGTATTGTCTCGATGTTGAGGCGGCGCGCAAAGCCATTACGCCTCGCACGCGGGCGATTCTGCCGGTGCATCTCGCGCTGAG
>JAYTFO010000387.1:0-1811 GCA_043734305.1 Acidobacteriota bacterium
TGCCATCGGCCGCGCTCATCTCCGACTTCGCCGTTTGGGATGACGTCACCCGCATCCCCGGCGTGATCATGGAACGGAAGCGCGCCGAAGAGCTCTACAACCAGATTCGCGCCCAGGCAATCGATCCCGGCCTGTTGCAGAAAGGCGAGCCGGGGGATGATTCCACCCGGCAGTCAGCCGTATTCAATGCCAAGGTTGTACCGATCCCCGCTTATGGAAATAAGCGCCTCGAGATGGAATACCAGGAGCGCATTCGCGTCGACGCGCTGCAAGGCTACTTCGCCATTCCCTTGAAGCCGGACATGTACAAAACGCAAATCGTTGGGCGTTTATCCATCGAGTTCGAACTGAAATCGAACCACCCGTTGAAGGACTTTCAGGTTACTTCGAAGACGCTACCGCTGCAGATTACCGCGCGCACCGCCAATCGAGTCGTGGGTAAGTATGAGGCGCGGAACGTCAGCTTGACTGAAGACTTCGCCCTTACGTATTCGCTCGATGCCAGCAAGGGCGACTCGCTGGAAGTGGCGTCTTATAAGGACGGCACTGAGCCTGGGTACTTTGAAGCATCGGCGATGCTGACCATTCCCGCAAAGGCCACGAACGCGCCCGCTTCTGCTGCAAAGACGGTCGTCGCGTTGTTCGACACCTCTGTCTCCATGCAGTGGCAGAAGCTGGAACAGAGCTATATGGTGCTGGAATCGCTGCTCAAGACCCTGACACCGCAGGACCACTTCAACGTCCTATTATTCAATTCGGATGTCTCGCAATTCGCCGCTACGCCTCAACCCGTATCACCCGACGCCATCGAGAAGGCGCTGGCGTTCGTGAAAGCCTCGCGGCTGCGCGGTGGAACCAACCTGCAAGCTGCGCTCAATGCCGGGTTGAAGCAAGCGGGCGCCGAGAGCTACCTAATCCTGATCGGCGATGGCGGAGCCAATCGCGGCATCATCCAATCCGGCAAATTGTCGGAATGGTACAAAGCTCAGTGGACGGCCAAAGCAGAAGCCCAGCGCCCTCGCACTTATGTGTTCGGCGTGGGCGACGACGCCAACCTCGTGTTGCTCAAATTTCTGGCTCAACAAAACGGAGTTTTTGAATGGGTGCGTTCCAGCGAGCCGATAGACTTCAAACTCAAGATCTTCTTGTCGAAGGTCGGCGCGCGTCCAGTTGAAAATCTAAAGCTCGCCGCACCAGCGGGAACGGATCTAGTCTATTCGCTGGACGAGGCGTCATTTCCTGGCTCGGCACCGGCTTGGGTCGGCCAGTATGCAAAGTCCGGCCGCGCCACCTTCGCGGTTTCCGGCATCCGCGATGGCAAGGTCCTGGCGGCGCAAACCACCGTCAACCTGGCGGCGCAGAACACCGACTTCCCTTACCTGCCCCGAGCCTGGGCCAAGGCGCGCGTCGACGCCCTCCTTGACAAGATCAACCGCGACGGCGAGGATTCCGCGTCCATCGACGAGATCATCCGCTTGTCCCGCAAGTACAAATTCGTCACGCCCTATACGTCGTTCCTGGCGGCTCCGCGATCGTTATTGCGGCCGCGCCTGATTCGTCCTGGCGATCCGGTGTTGCGCATCAAGACGGACTCAGCAATCCTATCCGTCGTCGCCATGTTTCCTTTCGGATTGGTCAAGAAACTCCGCTATCTCGAAAAGGAAGACATGTGGCAGACACGCTTCCTTGCCCCTTCCGACATGAAGGATGGAACCTATCACGTGAAACTTCTTCTACGTGATCGCGACGGTCGCGTCTATCGCGAATCCAAATCGTTTGTGATTGCCAGCACCGGGCCAGTGGTGAAAACC
>JAYTFO010000388.1:0-4573 GCA_043734305.1 Acidobacteriota bacterium
GTTTGGCTCCCCAGTCTGGACACGTTTCGAACTTTTAGAGGCCAATTGGCACTGTGATCGAACCTGTCGGCGCTTAATGTTTTCAAGATGATCGGTGTGGACCACCAACACCCGTCCACACCGGGCACCCAGATTGGACACGTCTCGAACTCGCCGACTCTTAACCGAAGCTTGGCCCTACGAGAATAGTGTAACTTCGTTCCCTTTGCAGACTGGACCCGAGTGGCATCTCCGCAGGCGTCGGCTCGTGCCCTGTCGGAGTATCGACGCTGTTCAGCAGACTGCGTGAGCGCGAAGCGAAGATGCTCGGAGCGAAGATCGCAGTGCGGGCTGAAGGGGAGGGCCGCTCACTTCACCGAAGCGTGCCAATGCGGCGGATGGTCTTGCTTGACCAGTAGAAAAGCGTCTGGTCGCATGGCCGCCCAAGAACATTTCACTGAAGGCCCGTATGTCTTAACAGCGTCCTCCACTTCTTTACTCACTTTGGGGTGACACTGGGCACCGATGATTATCTCTTTGAGGACAAGATTTGTCCCGAATTCAATCCAGCGAAGTCCCTTCGCGTCTGGGGGATCGTTCAATCCAACGAACATTCGTACCTCCTGTTCGTAGCTCCAGCTCTCATGTTTCGTTCGAAGCAAACGGTTCGCCAGATCGAAGGTGACGTCTTCCGGGCGGAGTATTTGCAGTAGATTCGGTTGATAGAGGACATCGGTATCATAGTTCGGGCCGAGGCTGCCATCGGGAATATCAAAGCCCAAACAGACTCCGGTGTGTGAAGCACCGTAGTGACTCCAAAGCAGAAGATTATCCCAATTTCGGCTGAAGCAAAGGATTGCCGCCGTCTGCCTGAAGTGGGTGATGACCGCGTCCACAGCATTTGATATGACCAGATCCCTAGTGTCGATCGGGCACAGGTCAAACGGGTCGTTCAGATCGTCAATCGTTGAAAGTTTCAGTCGCTTATTCTGCAGGTTGCAGATGCCGTAGTGCGCGGATGTGAATTTGTAAACACGCTTGCTCATGGTGTTGTCCCGCCCTTCCGTTGATGGATCATGCTTAGCGCCAATTTATATAGGCGCATGAAGAGCCATGCCAAAAGAGCGAAGAGGAAAGCCCAAGCGATGTATCGGAGGGCGTTCTTGGGATCCGCCAACAAGGGAGTTTAGCAGGCCTTGCGTTGGCGGTTCGCCCGGCCCTCCCGTCCTGGGAATGTCGCTCCCGGCGAACGCCACAGTCTTTTATAACCCGGGCGGTCCGTGACCGCTTGTCGGCCATCCGGACCTTGGCACGCAAGTGGGCGGGCGCCGTTCCGGATAGCGCCGTTATTTTTCCGAAGGAGCAAAAGATGGAAGCCAATACAGTCAAACCTACAAAGCTACATGCAGAGTCGAAGTTGGGGACACCTTCGTCTAGACCCTTTCGCCTTTCTCAGCTTTCCGGTGCGCGCCAAGCGCTGGTCCGGTTATGCCAAGCCATCAATTACGGCTACATTCAGGCGCTGCTCGTGAGGGATTCCGAACCCATTCTTGACCCACCACCCTCGGCATTCAAGACCGTGAATCTCGATTCCGACGAAGCAGCGCGGAAAGAAGCTGATTTAGCTGATTTCGAGTTGTGCCATGAGTTTTCTCGACTTCTTGGCCAACTCGATCAGATGCAGAACGGAACGGTCCATCACGTTCAGATACACAGGGGCCTTCCCATTCGCATTGTTATTGAGGCGCGGCTAATACCGGCCCAACAGAGGCGGTTATGACATATCAAACGGCGCCAAGTATGCCGCGGCCATACCGGGCGTTGAGTGTGTTCGAGATGCGCTGTTTTCAGTGCAATTGCTTGGTCGAGATCCCGGTGGTTACGGTGGTGGGCAACATCGGCGTATGTACCGGGTGCGGGACAAAGCTGGAACTGCGCTGGTCGGAGCCGATCCAATGACGTTGAACTCCGTCGCTCACGCCTTAAAGGCTCGCCGTGTCGGCAAAGCCTGGATTGCACGCTGCCCGGTTCACGATGACAGGAACCCAAGCTTGTCCCTCGACGAAAAGGACGGCACGGTACTGGTCTATTGCCATGCGGGCTGCGACCAACAGGATGTAATCGACGCACTGAAAGAGCGCGGTATATGGGAACCTGGCACACGCTCTGACTACGTCAGCAACAGTCGTATCGTCGCGACGTACCAATACACCGACGAATCGGGCAACCCGCTTTATGAGATCGTCCGAAAAGAGCCGGGCAAGAAGTTTCTGCAACGATATCCGGACGGCCGCAGCGGATACATCTGGAAGAAACACTCGCATCAGGTGCTTTACCACCTGCCAGAAGTTCTGGAAGCACCTATCGTGTTTGTGGTCGAAGGCGAAAAGGACGCCGAGACGCTCCGCTCTCATGGATTCGTGGCGACGACAAACGCCGGTGGGGCAGAGGCTCCATGGCTCCCGCAATTCACCGAAGCGCTGCGCGGCCGGGAAGTGATACTGATTCCCGACAACGACGCGCCGGGAAAGCGCCGGGTGCTCACCATTGCCAGAGCGCTTGTAGGCTACGCAGCCAAGATCATCATCCTTGAACTGGAGGACGCGAAAGACGTTACTGAATGGCTCGCTCGCGGGCATAGCGAGCTTGATCTCATAGCCCAAGTGGAAGGCGAGGCGGTGGGTTAATGAGACACGAAATCATGACTGAGCCTGAGGTGGACGAAATCGCCGGAAAGTGGCAGATACCCGATTCTGAGGAGCCAGAGACGGGGACGCCAAAGATTCGCTCGATTGCGGACATCCCGTCCTTCCGGGTTTTTGCCACAAAGAAAATGGATTTCACCGTCGAAGGCATTGTCGCGGCGGGCGCGGTAACGGCCTTTACTGGAGATCCCGGCTGCGGCAAGTCAACCATCGTCACCGCAATGAGCGGCGCCATCCGGGATTCTCAACGCTTCGCAGGCTTAGAGACACAAAACCGCCCCATCCTGATGCTCGACAGAGATAACTCAATATCAGGTATCAATGAACGCTTTGATCGTCTAGGACTCGACGATGGAGGCGGTTTCACGTTGTGGGGCGGATGGCTCGGAGAGGAAGCCCCATCGCCGTCCTCAACTATAGTCCTGGACTTTGTCCGATCGTGCAAAACTCCCGCTCCAATGATCGTTGTCGATTGCATGGCGGCCTTCCTAGAGGGCGACGAGAACGATGCCGGTGCTGTTCGTGCCTTCATGCAAACCCTGCGCGGCTTGGCAAACTTAGGCTGCCCGGTGATCATTCTCCACCACACCGGCAAAGGCGACACCACCAAAGACTACCGAGGTAGCAGCGACTTCAAGGCATCCATCGACGTGGGCTTCACCGTGACCAACTTGGGTGACCCGGCGCGCCTCGAACGCGTAAAGGTCAAGGCTTTCAAATCCAGGTTCACGGTAGACAGCGACATGTTGTTCCACTACAACGACGGACGATTTCGCTTGGATCATCGGCCAGCGGTAAGGACCAATGACGACTTATTGAGGGAATTGCTCATTGCTAATCCCGGCATCGGAACACGTGGCTTTGAGGCCATGGCGGCCGAGAAGAAACTGATTCGAAGTCGGGCGCGAACGTTCCTTGACAACGGCATTCATGGGCGAGTGATCCGTGTGGACACAGTGGGAAAAGCTCGCTATCACACATGGATTGGCGAAAGCTCCGAAAAGCAGCTATATACATGAAAACACTGCATGTGCCGGTGTGCCGTGAAAATCGCCATTTTTTATCTCGCCGGCACATGCGTTTGAGAGCGGCACAATACAGGTATCGGCCCACAGCGAAACTGTTGATTCTACTGCGTGTGCCGGTGTGCCGTTGGTCGGCCGCGAGATCGGCACATTGAGCTAGCAGGCCTGTTGTGCCGTTGTTCCCCACCCTATAAGGGTGGGAACGGCGCAACCACTGCGCTCCGGACTAAAGGTATTAAACCATGAAGCGCCGTGAGTGGAACGTGTCCGGCAACGCCATGGTGGATAACTCAATGCTGAGGGCAAGCGTAAGCCACCCATAGGGGGATATCGCTTTTCCCAGGCCAGATGCGGCGGAACCGCTCGCGCAGGAACTTTCACGCGACCGCGAAATTGCAATAGGGGGTGGTAGGGTGAAAAACCAATGAAAGGCCGTAAGCCGGTCCCGAGCCATTTGAAGCTAACGTGGCAATCCTGGGAAGCGGAAGCTAAACAAAAAAGAGACGCTGCCGACGGGCGATCTGGTCGATGCGCCTGGCTGGATGGTTGAGAGTCAGAAAGCAGGGGTGGAACTACGCCATCGAGCACGCGCCGAAGGGCTTGCTGAAAAAGCTGGATCGGTCGGTGCTGGTCACGTGGACCGTCGCCGAGGACCTCCATCGCCGCGCTTCTGAATCCGTGGAGAAGTATGGAATCCTGACCAAGGCTCCCAATACCGGTCTGCCGATCCAATCTCCTTACTTGCCGGTGGTCAACAAGCAGGCGATGATCATGCTGAAAGCAGCGGAACTGCTGGGCTTCAGCCCGGCGTCGCGGTCCCGAGTTCAAATCGTCGAGGACGTTGATCCCGACAATGTCAATCCG
>JAYTFO010000389.1:0-3343 GCA_043734305.1 Acidobacteriota bacterium
TTCGGCTGGGGCTCTTCGCGCGAAGGCGCGGCGTATGCGCTCTACGATTATGGAATACGCTCAGTCATAGCTCCGACGTTCGGCGACATTCACTATGGCAACTTGTTGCAGAACGGCATGTTGCCCCTAGCACTGCCGCAGGACACCTGTGTCGCGCTGAGCCGGCAAATCCACAAACGCCCCGGGGTAACGCTGCATATCGACCTCGCCGCGCAGGCCGTTACCGCACCCGATGGATCGATCCACGCCTTCCAGATCGATGCTCCCCACAAGGAGCGGCTGATGAAGGGCTTGGACGATGTGGCACTGGTTATGCAACACATCGGCGAGATCGAACGCAGTGAGGCGCGGCTGCAAGACGAAATGCCCTGGATATAGCGAAAGACAAAATTTCGGATGCCGAAAAAGAACAGGACGAAGGCCAAGTTGCAGGCAGGCGGCATCGCCTACGGCATCTCGGTGGGTCCGGCGGAGACCACCTTTATCGACCTCGCTGGGGCCCTCGGCTTCGACTACGTGATGATCGACTGGGAGCACAACCTTTTCGACCCAAGTCAAATCGAGGAAACAATTCGGGCCGCCGACGTCTACGGCATGACATCATTGGTGCGCATGCAGCTCAACGTCGAGCACATTTCACACGTCCTCAATGCAGGCGCCCAGGGCGTCCTGATCGCGCGGGTCAATAGCGCCGCCGACGTACGCACCATCCTGGATGCGGCCAAGTTCTATCCGGAGGGAAAGCGGACGGTTTTCTTCACTGGACGTGGGACCAACTTTGGGATGGATCTGGCCGGAAAAAGCGAGCGCGAGCTCAGCATAGTGCTCAATCACGAGACCCTCATCGGCTGCATCATCGAGGAGATCTCCGGCGTCGAAAAGCTCGACGAAATACTGGCCTTTCCCGAGATCGACATGATCCACCTCGGCCCTGTCGATCTCGCCCACTCTATGGGATGGCCTGCAAAGGAAAAGGTCGTCGCCGCCGGCGACCAAATCGTCGCCGCTGCCGTAAGCGCAGGCAAGGCCATGTCGACGACCTGGGGTGCGCGCGGAGGCACCTCGCAGCAATCCGATATGGCACGTGTCCTTGCCCAGGGATACCGCATGTTTGTGCTCTCACCTCGCGCCGTCTTTCGCGCGGGTGGCGCCGACTTCCTGCAATACGCCAGGCAGGCTGCTGAGTCGTCCGGGCTCCCCTTCACTCCTCCCAACACCGGGACAGAAAAATGATTCTGCGCAGAACGATTTTTCTCGCCGCGATGCTTGTCGTCGCTACTGGCGCGAAAGCAGCGGAAATCTATCCATCGAAACCGCTCCACATGCTCGTTCCGTTTCCCGCGGGCAACGCGTCGGACACCGTTGCACGGCTGCTGGGGAAACAGATGGGCGAAACGCTCAAGCAGCCGGTGGTGGTGGAAAACATCGCTGGCGCGATGAGCACGATTGGCGGATTGCGCGCGGCGAGGTCGCCGAATGACGGTTACACCGTGATGCTGGCAACTTCCGCCACCCTCTCAATGGCACCCCATCTCTACAAAAATCTCAACTACGGGCTGCAGGACTTCGAGCCAATCACGATGGTCGCTACGTTTCCGTTCGCCGTGGTCGTCAGCGCCAAGAGCCCGGTCAAAGACCTCAAAGAGTTCGCTGCTTACGCCAAAGCCAATCAGATCAACTACGGCATGGGAGGGCTTGGTGGCCCCGGGCATCTGGTGGCGAAGATGGTGGAGTCCGCATTCGGTGTCACGATGACTGCGGTTCCCTACAGGGGGGCGGCAGCCATGGTGCCCGATCTGCTGGGCGACCGTATCCAGCTCTTTGTCGACGCCGTCGGGACCTCGCTTCCGCTGTGGCGGGACGGACGAGTTCGTATTCTCGGCATCACCGGCACGGAGCGCCTGCAGGGCGCTGAGAGCCTGCCGACCTTCGCCGAATCTGGATACCCCGACGTTGTGTTCAACAACACGTATAGCCTCGTGGCGCCGGCCCGAACGCCGAAGGCCATCGTTGACCAGTTGAACGCCGCCGCTCATCTTGCGTTGAAAAGCGACGACGTCCTTAATTTTTTGTCGAACAATGCGACGCTACCCAATCCCACAACACCTGAGGGCGCGGCCCAGAGACTCAAGGCCGAGTATGACGCCATTGGCAAACTAGTTCGCTCAACCGGCATACAACTCGAATAGCGTGATATTTGTCCGGCGCCAAAGCGCGCAGCGCGAACTCATAAGCTTTTGTGTTTTTCCTTATCAGTCAAACTGGATAGGTTTGTCATCTTTCCTTATCGGTCGCGCCAACTGGATAGGTTTTCCGTGCTATACGTGAGCGTGGCGCCTGGGTACGAGAGTTTGCAGAATGAACCCTTGGGGTGATCGGATCGACGAAGCGACCTTAGCGCTGATGAGTGACCGCAAGGTTGCGCAATTCTCCGGCCGGAGACCCGCACTCGTCGCAATAGACCTTTACGATTTGGTCTATGACGGCGGACCGCGTCCGGTGAGGGAATTGATGGAGGAGTATCCAGCGTCCTGCGGAGAGTACGCCTGGAAGGCCCTGCCTCCGACGATCGAACTTTACGAGACGGCACGGCGGAGTTCGGTTCCGGTCGTTCATGTCACGTATGACTCGCGCGCGGAAACCGATGGAAAAGTTCGGCCGACGAACCGCCAACGCCGCCAGGCAGGACGCACGATCTTCAAGATCAAAGACGAACTCGCCCCGATCGACGACGAACTCGTTGTCTACAAGAAGCGGGCCAGCGCGTTTTTCGGCACGCCGCTGCCGGCATTCCTGAATGAAATGGGTGCGGATTCGCTCTTTCTCGTCGGTGAAAGCACCAGCGGCTGTGTTCGATCGAGCGTCGTCGAAGCGTGGTCGCTAGGCTATCCGGTGGCCGTCATCTCCGACTGTGTGTTTGATCGCTCCGAACTGAGCCATCAAGTCAGCCTGTTCGACATGCACCTGAAATACGCAACGGTCATGCCCGTTTCCGCTGCATGTGATCTGATACGAAATGCGTGACTTCGAGGACTATTGTTGGCGGGACGTCGTTTCCGACGAGGATCTGTATATCTATGCTTCATATGTGCGTCCGCGCGCTGTGGGGCCCCGGCCAGTTGTGGTGGTCGTGCATCCCGGCGATGCGCCCAGCGGCGACACTTGGCGCCAGGACGCTGCCCGCCTGCTGTCGGAAGCTCGTGCCCGCAACATTCCAGTCGTGCACTCATTGCCACCCAATTCAACCCCGGCGCTTGCCACGAAAGACGGCGAGCCCCTGGTCCAACGGCCTTGCGAGAGTGCATTTTTCTCCTCCGATCTCGAACGGACGTTGCGACGGCAG
>JAYTFO010000390.1:0-2599 GCA_043734305.1 Acidobacteriota bacterium
CGTTTGTGGGACCTCACGCTCCTCCATCCCGTATACCGGCTTCCCGGTCACGCGATCGAAAACGAACAGCAAACCCATCTTGGTGATCTGTGCAACCGCGGGGATCAAGCGGCCCTCGCGGCGAACGTCGAACAGCGCCGGCGGCGCGGCTAAGTCATAGTCCCAAATATCGTGGTGCACCAGCTGCTGATGCCACTTAAGCGCACCGGTGCGCGCATCGAGCGCCACTAGCGAGTTCCCATAGAGGCCGTCCCCTACGCGGTCCTTGCCATAAAAATCCGACGTCGGAGCGCCCAGCGGCGCATACACGATACCGCGCTTCTCATCGACGGTGAAGAACCCCCAGACGTTGGTTCCCGACCGGTTCTTCCACGCGCCTTTCGGCCATGTGTCCGCGCCTGGTTCACCCGGCCGCGGCACAGTGTGGAATGTCCACAACAAGTTCCCCGTCTTCGCATCCCAGCCGCGAATGTCTCCATAGGCGCCGGCGCTGGGCGATCCCTCGCCGTTCGCGCATCCCGTAATGACGATATCTCCGAACACCGCGGGCGGAGACTGGAGAGTGTAATGGCCGTCCTTCAAACCGTCGAGCATTCCCTTTTTCAGATCGATTCTGCCTTCATCCCCGAACCCTGGGGCGGGCTTTCCCGTCGTTGTATCGAGCGCGAGAAGGAACTGCCCGTTCCCGCTGAACACTCGTGAATGCAACCCGGCCGATCCCGGCCAGTAAGCAAGACCGCGCAGGGCAACGGGCGATGCATCGTGCTTCCACAATAACTCGCCCGTTTCCGGCACCAGCGCATAAACGCCATCGGGTGCGGTCACGTACATGACGCCATCTACTACGACGGGTATCGCCTCTGACCCGGGCTTCCCCATTCGGAAAGTCCACGCGGGTTTCAACTTTCCAACATTTGCCGAGGTGATCTGCTTCAAAGTGGAGTACCGCATCGCGCCCGGATCGTTCCCGTAGGAAGGCCAATTCGTCTGCGCTAAAGCGGGAGTAGCGAGTAACAGCAGGAAGGCGGCATGAGTCATCACAACTACTTTACTCTGGCCGATGGTCCCTTTGCGCGCTTCTTGGGCGTGTTCTTCTCCACGCGGAATCGCCACGCCGTTTGCAGGGCCCCATGTAGAAGTTCTTCGCTCGCCGCGGCCAGCCGGATGTGGGTTGCTCCCATCCGCCCCCATCCTCCCTCGATAGAAAGAAACACCTCTGGCAACTCGCTGACAAACGCCTCTTGCTGCTCCGGGGTGAGCATGAGGTTGCCGTAGCCTTGGTCTTGTGACGCGAGGGTGGCGAAGATCCTTCCGCCTACCCGAAAGTCGGCCGAACCCATGTGCGAACCTTCTTCGGCGCCATCCATGCTTAGCGCAATACGTCGAAAATCCGATGCCGTCATTTCTAAACCGTTTCAGCCGACCGATAGCGCGGCTACTCTCCGGATGCTTGGAATCTCGCCGCTTGTGAGGTCCACGTAGAGACCACGAAGATTCTCTCCGCTGCTCATGCCGATATTTTACAGCACTTCGGTTGCGATGGGCGGCAACGCGCCGATCGATTACGCGCCCGACCGCATGTGCGGCGTACCTTGAGGCAAACCGGCGAACGCGTCCCGCAGCACTCCGCAGCGGCTTTCCCACGTCTCCCGTTCAGCCAGCGCGCGACGCCGCCCGCGCAAATCGGAATCGCCCTCCGCGAGCGCCATCTCCAATTTCGCAACAAATTCCTCGGGGCTGTCAGAAACGTACAGCAAGTCGCCGAACTGCTCCATCTCTGGGAGACGGCTCGCTACCACTGGCAGCCCGCAACTGAAGTACTCGTACACCTTAATCGGGTTAGTCGCCAGCGTAAGCGGAATTTTCAAGAACGGAATAATCGCCGCGTCGAATTCTGCCATATAAGTATGTAAATCGGCATGGGCGATTTCGCCAGCGAAAACCACGTTCGTTAAGGCAGTTAGCGGGACGGCCCAATCCGACTCGACTCTTCCCAGCAGGACAAATCGCCATTCCGGATGCCGCCGCGCCGCGAGCCCCACGGCTTCGACGTCGAACCAGAAATCGAGCGCCCCCGCATATCCGATTGTCGCTTCCGGCCCGGATCTATTCTTCTGTGCCAGCATCGGACCAAACCGCGCCGGATCGACCGCGTTCCGAACCACGATCGACTTCCTCCGCAGCTCGGGATGTTGCGCGAGGGTGTGTTCGAGCAGCCAGTCCGAACTAAATACTATCAGGTCACTTAATCGCATCGCCTCTCCTTCGGCGGAAATAATGCCGCTCGAAATTGACCTGAATCCGTCCAGCAGATCGTGGCAATCGTAAACGATGGGAAATCCGAACTCGCTCCGCAGCATGCTCGCCGCTTCCATCCACAACGGAAAACTGATCATTTGCACAAGACGCCGGCAATCGGAGACCTCCACCAGCTTGCGGATCCCCTCATAGACCACGCGGCTCTCGGAACTTGAAAGCAAGCGGTGATGGTACACCGGTTCCCGCGGCAGGTGCACATGCAACTCCACAACGTTGGGCGAGATTAAACCAACGCGATTCCGATCTCTGCGCGAGTAGACATTTTCGAATTCACGGCCTA
>JAYTFO010000391.1:0-14279 GCA_043734305.1 Acidobacteriota bacterium
ACTGTGGCCAGGCGCTCAGCCATCACCTTGGGGTGGATGTGAGCCGCCAGCCCCAGCATGGCGTGGGTGTGGCGCAGATCATGGAAGCGGATGCGCGGCGGGCCGGACTTCCTTACCAGACGTCTCCGAACCCTGCGCGTAGGTGGCTACCGGTTGGGATTTGAACCCAACACAAGCCTTACGGCTGGACGGCACTCCCAGTCCCGCGCCTTCGACCAGACTCGGCCAACTGTACGTAAAGGGAGGTTTAGTTTCGCTGCCAGTTGGATGACTCGCACCTCTGGCCAGTTGAGATAAGCCGCACTCTCGCTGTCTGAACGTGGGTAGAATCGCGCAACCACCCGTCGGGTCGGTGGCAGTCATTGATAGAGGGAGAGCTTCTAGCCAGATGGGTGTAGCCGTGCCTGCCGTGCGTGTTCGTCAGACGCTCGTTAAGCGCTTTGCCCTACTGGCGGTTCCAACTCTAATTGCGGCCAACCTCGCGGTCGTCTCATCGACTCGCTCAGCAGAAGCGGGAGGAAGCTTGGACGCTGTGAATGTTCAAGTCCTTGGTGGACCCGTTGGCAACATCACCTCCAGCCCGCTGAGCCTCTCGCCAAGTTTTGACCAATCGATAACCGACTACGTTCTGCGGTGCCATTCAGGTATTAATTCGATTCAGCTGACGCTCTCTGCTGTATCGCGCGGAACCATAGCCGTCGGCAAGAACCGAGGGTCCAGTGTGACCGTTGAAGAGAGCCTTATTGAGAACCAAGCCCTGATCATTAGCGGTCCGGCCCAAGGCGGCTCCAACGGAGCATCACACCAGGATCATGTGGGACAAGCTGACTCGGCGCAGTCATGGGGACATGCTCAGTACTGGATACGGTGTTTGCCCGATGACTTTCCTCAACTTAGCGTGGCCCGATTCGGTAGCCCCATGCCGGGATGGTATGTAACCGGCAATGTGACGACCCGCGGCAGCGCCACGTATGCCATGGTGCTGAACGTAAATGGGACTCCGGTGTGGTATCGAAAGCCATCCGGAACTGGGGCTATTGACGTAACTCCATTGCCTGATGGCACAATCGCTTGGAAGTCGAACGTCGATGGCTTCGAGGATTACAACCTAAGAACACAGGCGACGCGATGGATCTTTGCTCCAATTCCGCCAACTGATTTGCACGAATTGCACCCTATGGCGAACGGGCATTTGATGATGATGGCGAGCCCGTTAAGGTCAAACTTTGACTTGAGCGGACTAGGCCTAAGCGCTAACGCCACGATTGTGGATTGCGTGCTAGAGGAGGTCGACTCTGGCGGCGCCTTGGTATGGCAGTGGCGTGCAAGCGACCACATATCTGGCAGCGAATCAACGCATCCGGCAAGTATGGTCGTAGGAAGCGCAGTCGTATTTGACGTTTTTCACTGCAACTCGATAGACACCAATCCCGCATCAAATAGCGTCCTTGTTTCTGTTCGACACGCCGACGCGGTTTACGGGATTGACAAGGGTACGGGTGCGATAAAGTGGAAGCTTGGGGGGACACCGAATAACGCCGATGGGGCGAGGATCCTCACGATCAAGGACGATCCGAACGCCGCGTTCCATGGTCAGCATGACGCTCGCTTCCAGCCAAACGATGACATTTCCATGTATGACAACGAGACCTGGGACACAAGCCTCGCCGCGCGCGGCGTCGAGTATCACTTAGACGTACAGGCGGGAACAGCTGCACTAGTTTGGTCGTATAAGTCGCCCGATGGCCACAACAGCGCGGCGACCGGTAGCTTTCGGCGCCTTGCAGGAGGCGCAGACAACGTGATTGGCTGGGGCTTCAAGCTCGGCACCTTGTTTACAGAGGTCGACCAGGCAGGCCGCGTTGTGCTGAACGTTACCTTCCCGAACGGTGAGGGGGCGTACAGGGTAATCAAAGTCTCCGCCACCACCTTTGGTCTCCAGTTGCTACGAACAACTGCTGGACTGCCCCCAGCCGTTGTCACGTAACGCCACCCGAGTCTACGATTCAAATCTAAGCGGTAAACCGATTTCTACGTCTACGCCCGGGGCCGAGGCTCAGGGGGTTTACGTCAAGTCTCGTTCGTTAGCAATCTCAAGGATTACGAATCTCGGCTCGCACATGTGTAGGAAAATCGAACTGCCGAAAAGCCATCCTCCCAGACATCACTGCGAAGTACCGTCGTATGCCGGCGCAGCACTGACTCGACTGTAGGCGTGGTCGGGAACACGCCTCCATCTGCGCCAACGTCAAGTTGCTTGTTGCCAAACACGAATATGCGCCCAGTTGATTTAAGGACGTTAGCTAGCTGAGGCAGCAGATCATCAATGATTGGCTCCGGAATGTGCTGAAGCACTTCCATGAAAAGCAAAGTGTCAACCGATCTTCGCAGGGAGGGTAGTCGACTGAGGAAGTCGGCATCTGATAGGAGTTCGACCGCCCCCTCCTCGAAGAATCGTTTTGAGATGTACCGCCGAGCATGATTTCGCATTTCTGGCGAGCGATCAACTGCCAGCACGGTGGAGCCATCCTCCGCAAGGGCCTGTGTAACGCGGCCGATGCCGCACCCGTAGTCCACGACCACGTAGCCCCTACCACATAACCCGAGTTGTTCAAGAATACGGACGTGATTGAGGGTCGCTACCGCCCAATCCTCGAACCAAAGTATGCTTGCCTTGGCTTTTCGCAGGCTACGGTGGTCAAATTCCGCCAAGTAATCAGTCGCCGAACGACGGTTCCGTTTGTATCTGAAACTGTGGCGCAACTGCCATCGAGCCAATTCCCGAATGGGACCAGGAAGAAGTTGTCGCAGCGGTGCTCGCCAGTTCAAGCTAATACGCTCTTATGTGTCTAATGCTATCGACCTCGCAACTGAACCCGCGCGAGACCGGACGCGTCAAGCAGTACCGACTTCTTAGTGCCGCCGTCGTCGAAGGTGCAGTCGTGCGCGACAATCGTAAGGTGGACCGTGCGACCAGGTTTGCCGACGACATAAGCGAAGCCGGCGTCACTCAGGGTTGTCCCAGGGATTCGGAAGACGTCTGCATCGGGCGACGTAACGCTGTCATACAGAAAGGCTTCGCGCCAGACATCGCTTGAGTAAGCGACTTGTGTCGAGTAGTGGTTTGCAAGATCCTCATAGCTGAGCTGAAAGTCATTGGGATCAATCGGTTTGTTGTAGTAATCGGAGCGCTGGACAGGGGTGTAAACGGCGTCGCCTGTGGGCATGCTCTGTTTATGCGTTTCGCGGGAAATCGTAAGTTGGTTGACGATGCGGGGGTCGTCGACATAAGCAAGCAGCTTCGCGAGCGACCATAGGGTCCTGGAGTCATTCCATGCATCCCCGCGCCAGTAGTTGCCTTGGTGCAGATCCGCAAACGTTGAATAGAACGACGTAACGGCCATTCCACGGTCATCGAACGGCGTCTCGGGGTAGTTCAGATCCGAGAAAAGGAATAGGAGCTCCTCTCGCCAACCCGTAAGGGCAGCGTCAAGGTAATGGCGCTGCCCAGTCGTCTGGTATGCGAGGAGGAGGGCATCGACGACGTAACCGCCGTGAACCACGTCGAGACCCCACAGGTAACTGGATCCTTGGAATGTGAGGGCAAAGGCCTCAGGCAGCCTAAGAGCATTTACCTCACAATCCCTGAATCGACTATCGTGCGTTCGAAGCCACCACAGACCACAGACGGACGAGAGCTGAGCCTCAGAAAGCTCTTTTCCCATTCCGTATTCCCACTGAAGGCCTGTGAGCTGGGGGTATTGCCACAGATACGGAACCTGGGGAAAACCATCGGTGTAGCCCGTACTCAGTAAGGGCAATACTCGGTCCACCAGCTTCAGTACAGCGTTTGCGGGGAGTCCAGTGGGCGTGCCAATAAGCTCGGTGAGAAGCGTGAGGCTCAGGAGGTAGTTGTAGCCAATCACAACGCCGTTGCTGCCCGTGTCGGCACTCGTGAATTTTTTAGAGGCGCGATCGTACGCCCCGTAGTAAAAGGCAGTTGTGGGGTCGTAGAAGGCCTTTACTGCTTGCGCATAGCGAGGGTCTAGGGGGAGCCCAAATAGGCGGACGCCCATCGATGCCTGCAAGGCCGCCTGGTCACCGGACCAAGACACGGATTTCTGGAGATTAGGATCGACTGTGAACGATGGGTCACCCGCAGCCGGGAAGCCAACGTTGAAAAACTTAGGGTTTAGTAGATTCTTACCGCTAGTGGCGGCGTCTAGACGCAGTAAGTTACGCCAACTGCTTGATATCGGTTGGACAGGCCCCTGGTCACGTAACGAATAGAGGCGATCGTTGTATGCCTGGAAACTTGGCGTCATGCTGTGGTTGAAGAATCGACCCACCGTCTGATTCTGATAAATGGTGAAAGCGGCCCACCTTGCGCGGTCTACGTATGCAGGGAGACTCGAATACATCGTGGCCACCTGCCCTGGCGCTCCGCTGACTGATTCGATGAGGATAAGGTTCGGCTTATCGGTCCGAACGATTAGCAAATCCGGATCATCTTTGCCGCCGTGTTGTGTCACCGCCTGGCTCCATGTCGTTCCCGAGCGGTACCAAACGCGCCGAGCTGTAGTGGGTTGGGGCAAGTGGATAGCGACAGCCTTCACTGAAGGGTCAGGGATTGAAGCAACGTAAGTCGTTGTGCCGACAGCGTGCTCGACCACCTGCCAATTCAATTCGATTGCAGTTGGTGAAGAAGAAGGCAGATCGAAGCGCAGACGGGATGTGCTTCCAGAATCCGGCACGAGGCGTATCGCCGGGTAAGCCGAAACGAAGGGCTCAATCGCCTCCTCGAAGATCGGTGATTCCGCGACCTCGAAGATCCCGACGCCGGCATCGGAGAGTAGTGCTGGCCACTTCAGTTGGCTGTATGGGGTCTCGAAACTGAAAGGTGGTGCGACGGCCTCTTCTTTGAAGAACGGACTCGTCGCCACCGGCTTCACGTATCGGAAAGTCCGGCCCGGAAGCGTAACCTCCGGATAGGGATTCGCAGTTATGGTCGGCATAGGCGGGGCGTATCGGTACAGGATGAAAACTCCTCCGTCCGTCAGCTTTGTGGGGTAGAACGAGTCGGTGCCGTTCGTGAAGCCAAGGTGGTCAGGGAGCGGGTACAGCTTCGCTTGGTCTGCGCCACTAACCACGACCGGCCCAATTGTTAGGCTATTGCCACGTGCCGAAACATCTTTGGTCGGCGTTGGGTCACTAGCGGCCGTGCAACTTAAAGAAGGGAGCAAAGCGGAAAGCGCGACGAAGAGAAGAGCAACCCGCCGCAGAAAGCAATCAGTGTTCATAGCCGCGCGGCATTTGGGCTGTCCAGGTGTCTGGGGTGCGAGGTGGATCTGGAAGTGCCGTCGCGTAGCGATACATGATTATGGCGGTGGCCAAAATGAGGATCAGTCCGTACAGCAATCCAACTGCCTGAAGCCAAACATTGCTCTGCCAAAGCGAGCTAACCAGCGGCCATCGCAGTACTGCCCCCCCCAGCTGAAACGCTGGTAGCTCAGCATTGTCAAGGTTAACGACGTAACTGCTTCGCAGCGGGAAACCCAGAATGTACCCGTGGCCGTCAGGGGTCAATTCGTACGTTACCTCTGTCGGCTCGACATCGACCAGTGCGTGTAGCACGCCAGAAGCAGGGAGCACTCGGACCCAAGGCCCTTGAGCTGATCCGTTCCATAGGATCGACGAGGGACTCTGCGCTAAATCGAGTCGACCCTGACTATCAACCAGCGAACCCGGGACGTGATAGGAGACCGTGGCCCATCCGATCGCGCCTGGCGAGCTCGCCACTAGAAGGGCCGTTTCGGCGGCAACTGACCTGCCATTTACCTCCACGACGAGTTGAGATGCCGGAGGAGGCGAAGTTTGTGACCAACTCTTTGAGCCGACGAGCAACTGCACCCACAAGAATTGGACTGAAGATCGGAATCTTTCCCAATCCGGAATAGTAACAGTGCGATTTGTCCAAGCTTCGGCGACCAGGGGACTACCTACGCCCTCGCGATTGTAGAAGTCCTGTGTAGTAACGACCATGCCAGCCTCAGGCCGGACGCTCCCTTGATCCGATGCCACCAGAAGTGTGGGCGGGTAGCTTACCTCCATCTCATGGGGCCCGATTTCCAAAGTCGTTCCGCTCCGCGTTCCGACGAAAGACGTGAAGTCCGGAATGCTGGCCGTGGGTGGCCCGCTGAACGCGGACTGCCATATTGCTGGCTGCAGTGTCCAAACGACTAGTACGAGGCACAGCAGGGTGCCAACTAGCCCTGCAGACGCCGAGCTGACTGCCCGCTTCCTAGGGAATGTGGCCGCAGCATAGAAGAAGGTGATCAGCAAACCGAGTGAGAACAGACGTCCTAACAGTACGGATGCCGTCTCGCTCTGCGGAACGGCCCACAGTTGGGTGTTGCTGGTAGATGCCCAGTCGTCATAAAAAAAAGCGTTCGCTGTGCTGAAACCGCGGTCAAGAAATAGGAAATAAGTTGCAAGCCCGAACGTGGGAACGGCAATGGTTGCCAAGGGCGGAATCGGAAAAATGATAGCTAAGAGCCAAAGGGCAGCTGCCGCGATTATCGCGAACTGCGGCAACGCATTTGCGTCGAGAAGAACCGCAAGCGTCAGCGTGAGCGCTAGGAAGCCAAGCCCGACCGACCTTCCGCGTCGCGCGAGGCGCCACGCCAGACCTATGCATGCGAGCACAGAAACGCCGAATACTATCGGCCAGAGATTGGCTGAGTTGTAGCCGAACCATGCCCAGACTGTTAGAAGAGATGGGCTTGAGGACGAAGCTACTCCCCCGCTATACACCAAACCACCAACGAGTCCGGATCTAGCAACAGGGTCGAGAATTAATGGAAGGAAACAAACTGCTAACGATGCGATCAGACCAGCGCTAAAGCTTACTAATGGCCGGCGACCCGGTAGGTAGCCGCCACGCCACCATACAAAAATCGATCCTCCCACCGCGATCGGAAAGTACTCGATTCCTACACCGAGTCCGGTGACTAACCCGGCGAGGAATAGGTGGCGATCAAGGGCTAGCTGCAAAGCTGCAAATACGCACAGAATTGCGACGGATTCAATTTGACCGTGGCCCGCGGATACCCAAAGGACCACCGGGTTAACCAACCAGAGAGATGCAATCGCTGTGGCGCGCTCAGGCGCCAGTTTGATCGCCAGCCTGTAAATAGCACCAGCCGTTAATAGGTTGCAAGCCACGAGCGGCAGCTTCCACGCGATGTGAAGGGCGACCACCCCTGGGACGCCGACCGAAGTCAGCACAGTCCTGAGTGCTTGCGCGAGAACTGCAAAACCAGTGTAGTCGAGGCCAAATTTCCAGTTGTAGAAGGGCGAAACACCCCATCTCAACCAGGCTTCAGCGTTACCCGTAAGAACGGCCAAGTCAAATGGGTGGGAAGTGACCGGCACCAGAACGATTGCACAAGCAATATGAAAGGCAACGCTCAGGTAAAGCCACGACACCGGTATTCGTTGCCAACGTTTGATTGCAGTAAAAGCGAACCGAAGTTTGGTGAATGTGGCTTTAGTGGCGACCAGCATGTCGCTCCGAGCGTCGAGCTCCAATCCCGAGTCGAAGTCCGCTGTACATTCCCTTTAGGTAGGCGGTCATGATTGCGGTCCAGTTATTGGCCCGCTGAAGCAGGATTGCCCCCAGATATCCTGTCGCCAGTGCCCATTGGCCTATTGAGAGAAATACAAACCACTGCACGCGGTTCCCATACAGCGCCGCATACACTGTGCGGTCGCGGCTAACCAGATAGGCCCGTTGGCTGTCTTGCATGTGGAGGCGGCGAAGTAAAGAATGTCCGATGAAATGCCATACCTTGGCGCGAGGCACGCAGTACACATTGCGGCCGGTCTTGCGGGCAAGCCTTCGCGCGAAATCGCTCTCAGCCATGTGATGGGGAAAGCGGACATCGTCGAATCCACCGACCAGATCGAAGTCCTCGCGTCGCACAATGAAGCAGTTGGGAAAGTCCTCAGATGGAATGCGGTCTGGGATTGGATTAGGTAGCCACGTTTTCAGGGTGGTCCTCATTAGTACTGAGCTGCGCGCGACCCCAGCGCACCAGATCTGGTCCGGTGCCGAGCCGTAGTACATAACCGGACCAAGCAACACCGCATCTGACCACGCCGCGAGTGCTCTCGACAATCGCCATATTGCGTCGGCCGCGACGACATTGTCGTCGTCCAGGAATAGCAGGTGCTTTCCGACCGCTGCTGCTGCGCCGGTGTTGTGGGCCGCACTAGCGAGGGTGCGCGCTGGAAGGCGCAGAACTTTCGCACCTGCGAGTTCGATCGCGGCGACTTCTGAGACGCTATAAGTAGACGTGACGACGATCAGTTGCAGGCCACCTTCTGGCTGGGGGCCTGATGAGACCACTGATCGGATGCATGCCATCAGTCGTTCAAAGCGGTCGAAGCTAGCGATAACGACCGACACCATTGGGGCAATCAAACCTGTACGTATGAGACTCTGCTACCCGCCGCCACCACCGTCGCGTTGACGTTCGAGTAGACGCCCGTTTAGAACTCCAGAGATCGCGTGTCGGAAAACTATCGCGGTGTTCTCAAAAGAGAAAGTGACGCTCCAAGCCTTAGCACCCGTCGCGAGGCGCTCGTACAGACTGGAATCACTCCAGAGGCGGATCATTGATCCGGCAAGCGCCTCCGGCGACGGCCGGACTAGTAGCCCCGTCTTTTCGTGGCGGATCGAATCACGCAAGCCCGGAACGTCATACGCGACTGCAGGAGTTCCAAACGCATTCGCTTCAATGACCACCAAGCCCCATCCCTCACGAGCGGAGGCAAGCAACAGCATGTGGGCCCCCGCCATCTCCATATGCTTACGCTCCCTTGAGATGCGACCAAGGAATCGCACGCGCTCGGACACCCCTAGATCCCTGGCCAGTTTGTGAAGTGCTCGAATATATTCTGGCCGTCCATCGCCGAGCAGCCGAAGCTCGCCGCGGTCGGAGGATTTATCGAATGCAGCGAAAGCACGGATGACGTCTGACACACGTTTGGACGGGGCCAAACGTCCGGCGTACAAGAATGTCGGATGGGCCGGCCTGGTAACAGACGAAACCGTAAGAGGCTCGAGACCTTCAGGAAGGACGGTCATCGGGCCAACGAAGCCGAGATTCGTTAAATCGAGCTTAGTGGACTCCGAAACGGTTATCGCAGGCACACGACGGTAAGCGCGAAGGTAGAGCGGTTCGGCAAAGAAGCCCAGCGCGCTTAGTGGGAATGGTGACTCATACCACCAAACCTCTCGAGCCAATTGGTGAATGAACGCCACCACGGGTATGTCCGCCCAGAGGGGAGTGAAGAACGGGATAGTGTTGATCTCGTCGACGACGACGTCGAAATTCCCAGCAAGCTTCCCTTGATAGTGGCGGAACGCCGACCAATGCACGGTCCATTGGCGTCCCGAGCGAACTATGCGCACGCCGCCGAGCGTTTCTTCGCTGGGTGCGCCTGGGAACGTAGAGCTATACCACTCGACTGAATCGCCTTGTAGAACCAATCGTCGAGCGATCTCGAACGTAACGAGCTCGGCGCCACCTGCGCGAGGGTTACTGGGGCAACGCCAGTTGAGGATTAGGATCCGCAGACTTAGCCACCTGCGCGAACGGCAGTAGGCTCATCTGCCTCGCTCGCAGTCGCTGCAAGCTCAAGCCGGCGCAGCTCGTAATACCGCAATACGCGAAGGCGATAAAAGATCGCGGCGGTGTCCCACAGCGCTCGCCAAGCCGACCCTAAATTGACGGTGCTTTCGAACTGGTAGTCAAGATGGATCGGCGCTTCGCGCACATTGCGATAACCGAGTTGGCGAGCTACCACGAGCAGCTCAAGGTCGAACGCGAATTTCTTGATTGCGAGTAGAGGCATCGCCTCTGCTAGCACATGCCTGCGAAAAAGCTTCAGCCCTGTCTGAGTGTCGCGGACATTGAGGTTAAAAAGCAGGCGAACAAGTAGCTGGTATAGAGCACTCTGGAGCCGTCGAAACTTTGGATACGCCACGCGCGACTCAGGATGGCGTTTCGAGCCGATAACAGCATCGCAGCCGCTCGTCTGCATGATTTCGATGAAGCCTCTGATATTCGCTGGATCGAGTTCCATGTCGGCATCGATGAATGTCACCAACTTGCCCGTCGACTGACCGACTCCAACGCTTATAGCGAAGCCCTTCCCAATGTTCATCGAGTAATGCAACACTCGCACCGCGGGCGAACCTAAACGCTGTGCTTCGCGCACAGTGGCGTCCGTGTTTCCATCCGAAACAACAACGACTTCATAGGTGACACCGAGTTGGTCCAGCTCGCCCACAAGGCGTCGCAGGTTGTCATGAATGCGCCGGCCCTCGCGGAAAGCCGGAACTATGACGGATAGCTCTACGGCTCTCGGCGCTTGAAGTTGAGCGCTGATTGCCTTGTCAGTCACTTGAACCTTGGCGCTCACTGCCTGACGTGGACCCCCGGAGTTCGAGGTTGGGTCGTCCGGGTAGCTGAAGTAGCGGGTTGACGACTCACGTAACCGTCACGCTGTTGTAGCCCCCATTGCACCCCGAGGCCTACGAGAAGCAGCGCCATCGCGATGTCGACGACTTGGACCACCTGCATCAAGGTCTGATGGAATGCGACGAGCAAGGCTGGCTCCAAAAGCGTAAGCGGGATGAGGACCGCGAGAAACGCGGGCCTGCCGCGCGACTGCTGGGTCGCCACGAGGACCGCTGCCCCACCTAGGAGCGTCATGCCCAGCGCGTACCAAGGCACGTAGCCGGCCGCTTCCGCGTATGCGCTGCCTGCGAACGCTGAAAGAAGCCAGGTTGAGCCCAACGAAAGAACGGCTAAGCCGGCGAGACTGCCCACGGCCACCAAGGCGAGGGAAGCGCCGATCAGATTGACTCCGCTCTTTCCCTGGGACTCACGAAACACAACCTTCGGGAAGAGCACTCCGGCCACGCCGGTCGCGCCCCAGAAGATCGCCCGTCCGATCGCCGCAACGGCCGCGTACTCGCCCGCTTGTCGGCTGGCAAAAAAATGCTTAACAACAAGCACGTCCGTGCTCAGAAGCAGGGCTATTGCCAGTGTGCTCGGCACGATTAGAGCCAAATACCGCGTGGCGGGACGCAGCCACGCTGAGCGTGCCCTGCTTGACAGCTTTAGCCGCAGTATTCGCCATGCGACTAAATAGATCAC
Organism: Acidobacteriota bacterium; assembly: GCA_043734305.1. GTDB lineage: Bacteria > Acidobacteriota > Terriglobia > Terriglobales > Acidobacteriaceae > Acidiflorens. The sequence continues at coordinate 11,232 of JAYTFO010000391.1, forward strand.
GGCGCTCCCCAGCGAAATTCCAGCGACGATTCCTAGAGGACCATAAATAAGGCCGAGCGCTAGCGCGCCAAGCAGCTTCAGCGCTGCCTGGCCGGTCGAGAGCAGCGAGAAAGCTACAAAGCGCTGCTCGCCTTGGAACTCTCCGAGTAGAAGAGGCAGTGCCAGTCCGAACGGGATGCCCACCGCAGCAGCAAGCAGCAAGGGTACGGGTAGGTCGAAGAATCGCGCCACTAGCGGGGAGGCTGCAGCGAAGGCTGCAGCGAACAGCGCGCCGACAACTAGGAGAGCCCGGCTGCCCCCATGCAGTAGAGCCGCACTCTTGATGTACTGGCCGTTCGCCCGGTCGCGGCTGGTTTCTCGAGCCATCAACAATGCAAAGGCACTGGCGGGAAGCCCGATCAAGGTGATGATAGTTATGACGGCGAACACTGCGCCATAGTCGGCGGGCCGGAGCTGATGGGATACGAGGGACTGGAAGCCGACACCTAAAATCCCAGCGGCCATAGTTCCGACGCCAACAATCACGTTGTGCGTTATGACCCGATCACCCTTCAGGAGTGAGGAGGTCTCGCGCCAGCGCAAAGCTGCGGTCGTCGCCAACGACATCCCGTCCGCCCCCTAAAAAGAGTCATTCCGGACCGGAAACCGCCATCGCGATTGTCCGAACCAGTCCCGCATGAGATTGAGCGAATACTATATGCGGGTTGAGTTCGGCTAGGCCCCGGCTGATCTCAATGCCTATCGCCGATCTGGCTCCGCGCCGAATCGGCGGATCCCGGCCCGTTTTGTGGGCGATCTTTCTGACGTTGCTGGTCGCAGCCCCGTGGTTGCCTGCCGGCTACATCTTTGGCACGGACTGGCCTGGACCGCGTCGATTCGACTTTCCGACCGTCCTGTCGAGCTCAGCCCCGTTGGAAACAATGCTGGCCGCCGTCTCCAGAGTGGCGAACGGCGAATTGACCGGCAAGCTATTCGTTTTCGGTCTGCTTTTCGCGGCTGCCTTAATGGCATTTCGTGCCGCGCCAGTCGACGGGTTCGTACCACGAGCTGTCGCGTCGACCCTTTACGTTTTCAACCCCTTCGTTTTCGGGCGATTGCACTACGGCCAACTATTCGTACTCGGTGGCTACGCGTTGCTGCCTTGGGTCGCCATTCGGCTGCGAGCGCTGCTGGTGCAACCTACCGTGAAAACAGGTCTGCTCCTTGCTCTAAGTCTGGCCCTGGTCGGCGTCGTGAGCACCCACACGTTCCTAATTGCAGGCGCCCTGGTGACCGCTTTACTCGTGACCCATCTGTTTGCGGCGGCAAAGCCATTCGACTACCTGTTTCGCGCTGGCCGCAGTGTGGTTATTGCAGCCGTTGCTACGCTTGTTGTGAGCTCTTATTGGATCGTCCCCCTCCTCCTAGGGCGAGGACCGATTGCACAGGCAGTCGGTGGCTTCCCGACGACGGACCTTAGAGTCTTCGCGGCGGTTCCCGACCGACAGCTGGGATTGATTCCAAACCTTTTGGGCCTATACGGGTTCTGGGCCGAGAGCAGCGGACGTTTCACCTCAATGAAGGCTTTTGCGCCTATCTGGCCGGTCCTTCTGGGGCTCATGCTTCTCGTGGCCGCCATCGGTGCGGCTTGGGCGTTCAGGCAGCGCCAGCTTCGCCTCGGGGCATGGGTTGCCGGCCTACTACTCGCAGCGGCGATTGCACTCATTCTCGAGATGGGCGTTTCCAGTCCCGCGACTCGCGGCTTCGTGACGTGGCTGGACGCAAACATCCCGCTTTACCGGGGAATGAGAGATGCCGGCAAGTGGGCTGCCCTACTGGCACTCGTTTACTCGCAGCTGATCGGCCTCGGCACCGCCGCCATCCTCGGTTGGATCCGCAGCCACCCGCGGGCGGCGCCAGCGACCGCATGGCTTGGAACCGTGGCCGCCGGTTTGTTATTGGTCCTACCGCTCTACTACGGCAACGGTCTGCTTTTTGGGATGCACGGCGAGATAAAGCCGTCGCAGTATCCCTCCGGCTGGTATGCGGCCGATCGCCTCCTGAATAGCGACCCGCATCCAGGTCGGGCCCTGTTTCTTCCGTGGCACGAGTACATGTCCTACTCGTTCATCCAGAATCAAAACTCGATAGTCGCGTCTCCCGCCCCGGCATTCTTCTCGATTCCCGTGCTCGTCAGTGCCGATCCTGAGGTGACAGGTACACCTCCTCCGACCGATCCCGCTCAGGTTGCTATTACAGCGCTGGTCAGCGCAGGGAACCAGGGCGACTGGGCTTCGGTCTTGACGAACCTCAACATCAAGTACGTTCTTTTGGCTCGAGATGGCGACTGGCTCAATTTTCGATTCTTGGACACCCAGGCGGGCCTCGCCAAGGTCGCGGACTTTGGCTCGATTGTGCTCTATCGCAACGAGGGCCTCGTGCAGGCCCGCGCGCCATCGGGTGCCGCGCAAATGAGCTTGTTTGTGGGGCGTTAAGCCATCGGTTCTTGCGCTCAGGCTCGGATTGTGCTTCTATGGGTGGGCGACCTCCCTGGGGAAGGGTCGTGTTTTGGCCAATTTCTCGCCGTGGCTCGTAGCTCGGCATAACGTGATCAATCGATTATCCGAGGGCGAAAGCCTGTAACGGAGGGTGCCAGTGAACGTAAAACGAGCGGTAAGTCGAGCTCTTGTCCCGGGCCTGATGGTTGCGGCAGTGCTAGGCGCGTCGCTGCTGGTCCGGCCCTCGTCCCTCGCGTCTTCGGTCGTAAGCGTCTGCAGCGGCTATCTTGGCGCGCCGGCTGTAACCGGTGTCGCACCCACAAGCGGTACGGCGAGCGGCGGCACCAGCGTGACCATTACCGGGTGCGGATTCACTGGCGTCACGGGCGTCCAATTCGGTGGCGCCGCGGCGGCCGGCTTCACCCCTGTAAACGACTCGAGTGTCACAGCGACGGCTCCGCCTCACGCGGTAGCCACTGTCGATGTCCAGGTCACCACCCCGAGTGGAACAAGCGCGACATCGGCCAACGACAAGTACACCTTTACGCAACCGGGTTGCGCCAGCGCTGGG
>JAYTFO010000392.1:0-5031 GCA_043734305.1 Acidobacteriota bacterium
GGGCGGGGTCGCCGGCGCTACGGTCGAGTGCGAGAAAGAGGAAAGCAAATTGAGATTCGAAGTCAACGGCCAGATGTTCTTCGTGAATTTCGTCCCGGAGGAGGGGCGTTGGTACTGCTTTGCTCCGACCGATACGGGGATGCAGCGGATTCCGGTCTCCATGGACGCGGCGCCGTTCGAGGCGTTCGCCATTCCGATGGACGAGCAGGCGAAAGAGATTGTTAACTGAAAAAACCAGTTGCCGGTTGCCAGATGTTGAACAGTAGGCTCTTGGACTGCACTCTTATTTCCATGTCATCCTGAGCGGAGTATGCCGATTCGCGAAGCGATTCGGCATACGGAGTCGAAGGACCCCTGGGATGCTTGCAATGTGATTGCTGTTGCAGGGAGTTCTCCCAATGTTGTGGGCGCGGGGAGAATTCCCTGCGGCTACGCTTCCGCTGTTGAATTGCATGGGGTCCTTCGACTCCACATTGCCATCGGCTTCGCCGACGGCAATGTTCCGCTCAGGATGACAATTTTTAGTGGTGGAAGTCATGGACCACAGGCACTACTACACTTACATCGTGGCGAGCTTAAGCGGCACTCTCTACATCGGTGTTACCGGTAAACTGTACGTCCGAATTATGCAGCACAAAAATGGTGAGATCGAAGGGTTTTCCAGTAAGTACAAATGCAACCGGCTGGTGTACTACGAAGGGTTCGATGATGTGCAAAAGGCGATTGGCCGTGAGAAGCAATTGAAGGGGTGGCGGCGATCCAAGAAGATTGCTCTCATCGAATCGATGAATCCTCGATGGGAAGATCTGGCGGAGTCGTGGGGCCGGGAGATGGCGTTTCCAGGGCAGTCGATTGCGGGGTGGTGAGAATGCCTTGCAGCGGCGTTGGTTGTGCCGTCGTGAATGGGGGCCTTCGACTCCGCTCAGGATGACATTACTATTTGAGTGAGATTGGAACTGATTGCTGACTGCTGATTGCTAAGACATGGCCACCCAAACCAAAGACTACTACGGCGCTCTCGGCGTAAAGAAGTCGGCCTCCACGGACGACATTCGCAAGGCGTTTCGCAAGCTGGCCCGTAAGTATCACCCTGACGTCAATCCTGACGACAAAAGTGCAGAAGAGAAGTTCAAGACTATCTCTGAAGCGAACGACATCCTGAGTGATCCCAAGAAGCGTAAGATTTACGACCAGCTGGGTTTCTACGCTGACAATATCGATCCGGCAACGGCCGAGGCTTACGCGCGTGGCGGCGGACAACCCGGAACGGGATTCGATGGATTTCCGGGCGCGCAAGGTAGAGGATCGCCGGGCGCGGGTGGAGTCCATCTCGATTTTGGCGGCTTCGATTTTTCCGACATGTTCGAAGGCGCGCGCGGCGGCGCACGTAAGGCTTCGGGCAGTGGCGGCGGCTTCAAGGATATTTTCTCCAACATCTTCACCGGCGGTGGACGTGGCGCGGCGTCACAAGATGGACCGGAGCCCGGTAACGATCTCGAATACCAGGTCAACGTTCCGTTCTGGACGGCGATCCGAGGCGGCGTGATGCGGCTGAACATTGCGCGACGCGATGTGTGCGGGGCCTGCCACGGCAATGGCTATCTTGAATCGCCGGGAACGTGTGCGCAGTGCAAAGGCAAAGGCACGATCGAGCAGACGGGCGGGCGGATGAAGTTCAACGTGACTTGTCCGCGCTGCCACGGTTCGGGAAAGAATATTGCGAGCTGTCCGATGTGCCATGGCGAAGGCACGGTAGAACGCACCGATCCGCTCGAAGTCCGCATCAAGGCTGGAACCCGCGCCGGGCAACGGATTCGGATTGCCGGCAAAGGCAATGCCGGACTGCGCGGCGGACCGACGGGCGACCTTTACGTGATCATTCGCACCGAGGAGCATCCAATCTTCCGCCGCGAAGGCGACGACATCTACGCCACCGTGCCGATCACGGCGTTTGAAGCGGCGCTGGGAGCAAAAATCGAAGTGCCCACCATCGACGGCCGGAGCACGCTGAAGATTCCTCCGGGTACGCAGTCGGGGCAGAAGCTGCGGCTGCGCGAGAAGGGCGTACCGTCAGCCACGCAAGATGGCGTGCGGGGAGATGAGATTGTCGAAGTGAAAGTCACCGTGCCGATGCCGCGCGATGAGAAGACGAAAGAACTCTTACGCGAGTTGGCGAAGTTGAACCCCGAGGATCCGCGGGAAGAGCTGTGGGGGAAAGTGCAAAATCCTTAACCACAGGGGTCACAGGGGAACCCTGATTTCCTCTGTGGTCTCTGTGGTTAAGAACTACCTTTCCCAATCCCGGCCGTCGACCATGCGCTTGATGCCGTCTTTCAATCGCGCGACGTGGAAGTTGATCAGCAGGCCGACGTTCTTGCCACTTAGACGCAGGTAGGAAAGAAGCTGAGCTTCGTGGACAGGATGAATCGCTTCCACGCATTTGACTTCGACGACAACCAGGTTTTCCACTAGTAGGTCGATTCGATATCCGAGTTCGAGTTTCTCGCCATCGTAGACAACCGGCAGACCAACCTGTGTTTCTACTCTAAACCCTCGCTTTCGCAATTCGTGCGTGAGACAGGCGTCGTAGGCGCTCTCCAGCAAACCGGGGCCAAGTAGCGAATGGACTCTCATGGCCGAATCAACGCACCATGCTTGCGGCATTTCTGTGATCTCAGCTAGCCTCGTTGGTGATGAATCGAGATCTCAACCACAGAGGTCACAGAGGACACAGAGAGAGCCTGATTTCCTCCGTGTGCTCTGTGACCTCGGTGGTTAAGAACTATCTTGCCCAGCCGCAGCAAGCCGCCATTACCTTCCGTACCGCCTCTCCTTGACAAAAATATGCAAGAAAAATCTTGCATCTCTGGAAATTTCCCGTAATCTCAAAACTGCGAACCAACTTCGCCGAAAATGCCTGGGGAATCGCTGTTCACCCCCGGGAGCCGCGTTCACGTCAAGGGAGACGCGGTGGTGAGAGTGAGTCGCCTGAGGAGGAAGCCATCGGAATTGGCAACAGCTACCGCAACCTCTAACATCTCGCAGCCTACCCTCGCTATCACCCCCCGGAAGAAATCTATCCGCCTAACGCTGTGGCCCTTGGTCGCCGCGACCTTCTTTATGGTCTCGGGCGGCACCTATGGGACAGAAGACATCGTCCACGGCGCGGGCTACGGCAAAGCGATTCTCATCCTGCTTCTGACCCCGCTTCTTTGGAGTCTGCCGACCGCATTCATGATCGGCGAACTTTCGAGCGCGCTACCTTTTGAGGGTGGCTACTACGCCTGGGTGCGCCGCGCCATGGGAAATTTCTGGGGATTTCAGGAAGCCTGGCTGTCGCTGGTTGCGTCCATTTTCGACATGGCGATTTATCCCACGCTGTTCGTCGCGTACCTCACGCGCATGTTTCCGTGGTTCCAGGAGAACCATCGTGGCGTATTCGTAGCACTAGGAGTGGTGATCGTCTGCACGCTTCTGAATATCGCGGGCGTCAAAGTCGTTTCGACGACTTCGCTCTGGCTGTTCTTCGCGCTGTCGGCGCCGTTTGCGGTGATCTTTGCGTTAGCGCCATTCAAGATTGGCGCGTTGGCCCACGCCGTCACCAGACCCACAACTTCCAATGTGGACATTCTGGGCGGGCTGCTCATCTGCATGTGGAACTACATGGGATGGGACAACGCTTCGACGATTGCCGCCGAAGTTGAGAAGCCACAGCGGACCTATCCACGCGCGATGCTTTGGGCGGTGGCCATCGTTTGCCTGACCTATATCCTGCCTTTCGCCGCCATGTGGATGACTGGACTTCCCGCCAGCGCGTGGGAAACGGGCGCATGGGCTGACATCGCTCAACTGATGGGTGGGCCGGTCTTGCGAATCGCGCTCGTCGCCGGCGGAATGATGAGCGGCTTCGGCATGTTCAATGCGCTGGTGATGAGTTACTCACGCCTGCCGCTGGCGATGGCGCAAGACGGCATGTTGCCGAAGGTTTTCGGCAAACTGCATCCCAAATCGCACGCACCCTGGGTCGCGATTCTGGCTCTGGCTGTGGGATGGGGGCTGGCCCTGAATCTCGGCTTCGAACGGCTGGTCACCATGGACATTATGATCTACGGAGTCAGCCTGACGCTGGAATTCCTCGCGCTGATCTTCCTCCGGATCCGGGAGCCTGAGTTGCCTCGACCGTTCCGTGTTCCGGGTGGAATGTTCGGAGCGATTGCAGTGGGAATCCCGCCAGTGTTGCTGCTGGGATTTGCGATCATCCGCAGCGAAAGCGAGACGATCATGGGCATGAGTTCGTTCCTGTTCGGGATGATCCTGATGGGCGCGGGCGTCGTGGCGTATGCCATTAACCGCGCGCTGAAACCCGGCGGATGGGCTCCGCCCGAGCCCAAGCCGGAACTGGCTGCTCAGTTTGCTGCCGCGGATTCTCGCGGATAGCACGGATAGATAAATGCGGAGTGGAGACGCGGCTTGCCGCGTCTCTTTTTTTTCGTGGACGCGCTTAGGAAAACCTGGAAAGGTCTTGCCGGTTTGGATTCCTAACACCCCTGCCCACAGGGGGCACAGGGACCACAGGGAAGTCAGCCCTCGCCAAAAAGTGCGGCGCGGTGTTGTACAGTAATGGGCAATGACCAAGCGCAAGTCCAAAGGCGCGTACATGATCTCGGCGGTGGCCGAGATGTATGACATTCATCCGCAGACGTTGCGGCTGTATGAGCGCGAAGGACTACTCAAGCCCAGCCGCACTGACGGCAATACCCGTCTCTACACCGACGAGGATTTGCTGCGGTTGGAGTTCATCCTGTCGCTGGCGCGGGACTTGGGAGTGAACATCAGCGGGATCGCCATCATCCTGCAAATGCGCGAGCGTATGGAAGAAACGCAACGCCAGATTCAGGATTTCGTGCAGTACATCCAGCAGGAAGTGCTGACGCGGGCTAACGCGGCAGCCGATCCTTCCAAAGGCGCAATCGTTCCGTTGCGGCGGCCAGTGATCCATCCCGCCGAGAATTCAAAAAAACGATAGCTCCA
>JAYTFO010000393.1:0-1692 GCA_043734305.1 Acidobacteriota bacterium
ATCCTGCTCTTCGTGGACGCGGATTGCCGAGTCCAGACAAACTGTCTTGCTGCCCTGGAATCCACGATCGCTGCTGCGCCGCAGCATGCCTATTTTCAACTCGGCCTCACCGGGGATTGTTCAACCGTCGTTGGCAAGTCCGAGCATCTGCGGCTCAACGCCATGCAGAATCAGATGCTCCAGCCGAACGGTTGCGTGCGATACCTGAATACCGCGGCATTTGCAATTCGACGCTCTAGCGTGCAGGTCGGAAACAGGTTGTTTAATCCAGTAGCCTTCCGAGGCGAAGACACCCTTCTGCTGGCCGATCTGATCGAACGCGACGAACTTCCCCTGCTTGCTGCTGACGCCGTCGTCCTGCACGACGTTCCACTTTCTGTAGTGCAGTGTTTCCGCAAAGATATCCGGTCCGCATATCTCGAAGGCAGGACGTACGCGCTCATCGCGTCGCGAGGAATCAGGATTCGCATGAGTAATCGGGGGCGTCTGACCATGCTTCGATCCATCTGGGTCGCTGCCCGACAGCCTTCGATCGGAAGGGCCGCGTGGTTGGTATTGACAGTCCGGCAATTGCTGAGTCGGCTTACTACCTTGTTTTACGGAGCGCTTCACCGACGGTCCGATTTGAAACCAGCGGACACTTCGCTTGAAACCCGACCGTAGGGCGGTCGCCAATCTATACTGGAGCGATGAAGGACTGCCGCCAGTTTTACATCGACGGGAAATGGATCAACCCAACCACGCCCCATGACTTCGAAGTCAGCAACCCTGCGACCGAAAATCCCATCGCCACCATCTCACTGGGCACCTCGGCCGACGTCGACAAGGCGGTAGCCGCGGCCAAGAGGGCTTTTGAGTCCTACTCGGAAACAACGGTCGATGACCGCCTGTCATTTCTGCGCCGGATCATTGAAGCCTATCGGTCAAGAGCGGAAGAGATGGCTGAGACCATTTCGCAGGAAATGGGAGCTCCTCTCAGCCTATCTCGGAAGGCGCAGGTTCCGGCCGGCCTCGCCCATCTGTTGGAGATCGTGAAGGTGCTTGAGTATTTCCAGTTCGAAGAACTCAAGGGGACAACCCTCATGCGCAAAGAACCAGTCGGAGTGTGCGGGCTCATCACTCCCTGGAACTGGCCCATGAATCAGATCGCATGCAAGGTGGCGCCCGCGCTGGCGGCGGGATGCACCATGGTGCTCAAGCCCAGCGAAATCGCGCCGCTATCCGCGTATCTCTTCGCGCAGATTTTGCACGAAGCCGGCCTGCCGCCCGGTGTTTTTAATATGGTGAATGGCGACGGCCCCACGGTGGGATCCGCGATCGCTTCGCATCCTGACGTGGCCATGGTCTCCTTCACCGGTTCCACGCGGGCCGGAGTCGCTGTCGCTGTGGCAGCCGCTCCCACGGTTAAGCGCGTCACGCAGGAACTGGGTGGCAAGTCGGCCAACATCTTCCTGGACGACGCGGACTTCGAGAGTGCGGTCAAGCATGGCGTGGACGCGTGTTTTCGCAATACGGGTCAGTCCTGTGACGCGCCTACTCGGATGCTTGTGCCACGGTCGAGCATGGCGCAGGCGGCTGTGCTGGCACAAAAGGCGGCTGACGCCACGAGAGTCGGGGACCCATTCGACGAGGGGACCATTATCGGACCACTCGCCAGCAAGGCCCAGTTCGAGAAGGTGCAGCGCCTGATCA
>JAYTFO010000394.1:0-3769 GCA_043734305.1 Acidobacteriota bacterium
GGCCGCCCCATACGCCAGCCCTACGTCGAGTTGATTCTGCCTGGGTTCACGATGATCGAATACCCGTTCTGCATCCCGGTGCAAACCACCCGACAACTCGCTTGTTCTGATTCAGCGTACCCGTTGTAATAGTGGTTTTAGACCGTTGTTCAAGCATCTTCGAGAATCCTCCTATCGCGCTGGCGGATCACCCGTGTAAAGTCGGGCGATGTAAGACGCAAACTCGGAAAGAGCGTCTCGGCACGCTCCAAGACGACGGCCCTAGTTTGCCCGGTCACAAGTGATAGGATTGCGTCGCAACATAAGCCCGTGGGGCACAGTGCTTGCAGTGGCAAGACGGATTATTGCTGTTGCGCAGGATGCAAGCCCGGATACGATAAGGACCCTGCTAAACTCGTTATGAACGCCTTGACGGGCAAATGGAAAATCTGGTGCAATCCGAACACCGATTCCGATTCAATCCGAACACCGATTCCGATTGAAAGTGAACACCGATTCCGTTTCAATCTGAACGGTGATTCCGGTGCAATCCGAACACTGCTCGGCGGCACCCTGTAGGCAGCGAAGCATACGACGCGGGATAACGACCAGATTGGCAATACTCTTCTTAACCAACCGGACAAGGAGAGAAAATGCCCAGGGAGCGTATATCCATGCGAAAGATCAAAGAACTGCTGCGCCTCAAATATGAGGGTCGCCTCAGCATCCGCCAGATTTCCACCAGCCTGCGTATCGGGGTGGGAAGCGTCCACGAATACCTCGCGCGCGTCCGGGTTGCCGGGCTGTCCTGGCCCCTGCCCGAGGGTCTCACCGAAGAACAACTCGAAGAGTGCCTCTTTCCGCCGCCTGTCGCCCGCTCCGCGGACGCCAGACCGCTGCCCAACTGGAACCACATCGACACCGAACTCAAGCGCAAAGGCGTAACGTTGCGCTTGCTCTGGGAAGAGTATCGGACCGCCAGCCCCGGCGGCCTGGGATACAGCCAGTTCTGCAAGTCCTTCGCCGACTTCAAAGGCACCCTCGACCCGCGCATGCGCCAGAACCACAAGGCAGGCGAGAAGCTCTTCGTCGACTATGCCGGCTTGACCCTTCCACTCACCGACCGCACCACCGGCGAGGTCCATCCGGTCCAGATATTCGTCGCCACTCTGGGAGCCAGCAGCTATACCTTCGCCGAACCGACCCTCACCCAATCAATACCCGACTGGATCGGCTCCCACAATCGCGCCTTCGTCTTCTTCGGCGGAGTGCCCGAACTCCTCGTCTGCGATAACCTCAAGAGCGGCGTCACCACCCCCTGCCGATATGAACCGCAGGTCCAGCGAACCTACGAAGAGATGGCAGCCTACTACGGCACGGCCATCCTCCCCGCCAGGGTCGTCAAGGCTCGAGACAAAGCCAAGGTCGAGGCCGGCGTGCAGATCGTCGAGGAACGCATTCTTGCTCCACTGCGAAACAGGCAGTTCTTCTCGCTCGCGGAGATCAAACAGGCGATTGCGCCACTCCTGGCCGAACTCAACAGTCGCCAGATGCAGGGGAGAGACCACTCCCGCGCCGACCTCTTCGCAACTATCGACCAACCCGCGCTTAAGCCACTGCCCGCTCGCCCTTACGAACTCGGGACATGGAGCCGGGCGCGCGTGCACATCGACTACCACATCGCGGTGGACAGTCGCTTCTACAGCGTGCCCTACAGACTCCTCAAACAGGAGGTTGAAGTCCGCCTCTCAGGAGCGATCGTCGAGATCTACCGCAAAGGCGAGCGCATCGCCAGCCACACGGTAGTTGCCGCCAAGTACGGCCGCAGCACCCAGGAAGCGCATATGCCCGAATCCCACAAACAGTACGCCGGTTGGACGCCGGAGCGGATGCTTGCGTGGGTGGCGAACACCGGCCCCTGCACGCGCCAGGTCGGGGAGACCCTCCTTTCCAGTCACGCGCATCCGCAGCTAGGATTCCGCTCCTGTCTGGGACTCATACGCCTCAGCAATAAGTATGGAGCCGAGCGAACAGAAGCCGCGTGCCGCAAGGCGCTTGCCATGCACGCCGCCAACTACAAGGTCGTCAAGACCATCCTCGCCAACAACGTGGACAAGCAGCCCGACAAGCCTATCGAAGCACCCGTGCCGCCCGTTGAACACCACAACATCCGCGGCGCGGATTACTATAGCGCTACTCCCGATCTACGCTGCGAAGCGTAACGTTACGCTTCCGACATGAGGAGACAAGCCATGCCCCAACAAAGAAAATACAACACCAATGCCGCGCGCCAGGGCGCGTATCGCGCTCGTCGTGAGCAGGCGCGTCGGAGCGCGCTGACTGCAAAGGGTCTGCCGCCGCTGCCGGCGATCGCCACGATGCCTGGCTGGGTCCGTTGGAACGCGTCGTTTACGGCCGCGCACGCGCTGATCGCCGACAGCCTCAACGAGATGCAGGGCTATTTCGACGACCGCTCGGAGCGCTGGCAGGAAGGCGAACGCGGCGAGGAACACCAGGAACGGATTGCCTCGGTGGAGGCAGCCATCGACGCTATTGACGAACTGATCCGGTAAGACGTGCTCCCGTACGAGTTCGCTATGGCAAAGCGGCCGATCCAAGCGGGCCAAAATTCGATATCGAAATTCACGATAAGGAGACATTGATGTTACTGCATCCCACGCTCGACAAACTCAAAGCCCTCAAGCTCGAAGGCATGCTCGCCGGCCTTGCCGACCAGGAGGCACTTCCTGAGGTGGAGGCGCTCAGCTTCGAGGAGCGGCTCGGCCTGCTCGTGGACCGGGAGCTGACCAACCGCCAAAACCACAAACTCAAAATCCGACTCGGCAAGGCCAAGCTGCGTCAGGAAGCGGCCTTAGAGGATCTCGACTTCCGGGCGGCCCGCAATCTCGATCGCAGCCAGATACTGGCGCTCTCCTCCTGCGACTGGCTGCGCCGTCACGAGAACTGCATCCTCACCGGTCCGACCGGAGTAGGGAAGAGCTTCTTGAGTTGTGCGCTTGCAAACAAAGCCTGTCGGGAAGGACATGACGTACTTTACTTTCGAGTCCCCCGCCTTTTTGGAGAGATGGCACAAGCCAAAGCAGATGGCTCTTACGCCCGCAAGCTCTACGCGATGGCCCGCTGCGATCTATTGGTACTCGATGACTGGGGTATCGCTCCCTTCACCGACGAGCAGCGAAGAGACATGCTCGAGATCCTCGATGATCGCTACGGACGGCGCTCCACATTAGTGGCGGCTCAGGTTCCGATTGAGAAATGGCATGAGGTGATTGCAGATCCGACACTCGCGGATGCGATTCTAGATAGACTTCTGCACAACGCCTACAAAATACAAATGAAAGGAGAATCCATGCGAAAACTGCGCGGCAGCTTGACATCCGAGCCCTCCGTGCAGCCATAATGCAACACCCGCGTCGCCTCGCTCCGATGCTGTTCGAATTGAACCGGAACAAGCGTTCAGATTGAACCGGAACAGGTGTTCACTTTCCTCCGGAATCACTGTTCAGAATGACCGGAATGCGCACTGGCTTCCCCATCATGGTCACACGTTGGTTTTTGCGGCGTCGGGACAGTATGGTCGCGCGGCGCTAGCGTATTGGGCCGGAGGGCGCGTCCAACCAATCATTCGAGCAAGCCGGCCAACTGAGGAGACGTTCTATCTGGAGGGCGTATCGTCAGATGGGAGGAAGATTTATTTTCGGCACGGCCGCGACGACGCGAGACAGGAGGACTTGAAGGTTCAATTCGTAATCTTGAGGATGTAGCCTTA
>JAYTFO010000395.1:0-6144 GCA_043734305.1 Acidobacteriota bacterium
GGCCCATTTTTGGCGAAGTCCCTGTCGCACCGCCTTGCAAGGCAAGTGCGATTACCCCCGGAATCCGGCGCTCAAAATATCCTGCTCGGCGGAAACGGCCGGGCAGAAGAAGTGTGAGGTGCGTGCAATGTTGGAGAACTCGCCTCGAATCGAGGGCGAAACTCGCCAACCCGAGGAGCTACGAGCATCTGCCGGATTCGCCCCCCCCAGCACGTGTCACACCGCGATCAACTACTGCTCGAGACTACAGAAATCGTGGTTCGTGCCCGGAATCTACCCGACCTGTTCAAAGAACTGGCCCCGTGTCTCCTGAGTCTGACAGCTTGTGATTTCCTGAAATTTTCCCTCCACGATCCACAACAGAACTGCATGATCACGCACTACTGGAAGAGGAACCAGGAAAGCGGCCAGTTCGACGCATTCACGGTGGAAGAATGTTTGAGCGGCTGGGTGTGGATGCAGCAGGAAGCAGTCACCATCCGCGACGTCGACGAAGAAAACCGCTTCCCCCTTTGCGTGCAGGAACTGCGCAAACATGGCGTGCACTCCTACAGCATGCTGCCTCTCACCACAGCGGCACACCGTTTCGGGGCCCTGGGCCTGGGTAAGAGCGCCCCGGAAGTGTCGGATTCGAACGATCTGGAATTCTTTCGCCAGGTCGCCTTCGTGGTCGCAATGGCTCTGGAGAACCAGGAGGCACGCCGCGCCGAGCAACAGCAGCGCGATCGCCTACAGGCCCTGGTCACGATCGCCCGGGATCTGAGTGCGACTCTGGACCTGGAATGTCTCACCACGAATATTTTGAATAATCTGCACGGTATCATCCCTCGCGACTATTCCGCGCTGCTGTTATTGGAAGAAGACGGCAAGTCCTTGCGCCGGTATGCTGCGGAGTCCTCACAGTTTGACGCCCTCCGCACCCGGGGTGAGCACGTGCCCCTGAAAGGGGCCTTGTTGGCGAAGGCGATTGAAACACGCAGCCTTGTCTTATGGAGCACAGAGGATCTTCGGAAGCTGGAAACCCCGTTCGGGAACGCTCTGCGGACCTGCGGAATCCAATCCTTGATCAACGTCCCTCTGCTCGCGGCCGACAAAGCCTGGGGAGCGCTGAATCTGGGGAGCACGCGGGAGGATGCGTTCAACCCGGCGGATGCCGAGTATCTGCAACAGGTGGCCAATCTGATCGCGGCTGCGATCCGGAATGCCAGCGCCTACCGTGAAATCGCGCAACTGAAAGACCGGCTCGCCAGCGAAAAACGTTATTTGGAAAATGAAATCCGCAGCGAAATGAAGTGGGAAGAAATTGTCGGGCACAGCCCGGCACTGAAACGCGTTCTGGATTATGCCTCGATCGTCGCCACTACCGACTCCACCGTGCTGATTACTGGCGAAACCGGTACCGGAAAAGAACGAGTGGCACGCGCCATCCACGGCATGAGCCGGCGCAAGGAACGCACCTTCATCAAACTGAACTGCGCCGCCATTCCTACCGGCCTGCTGGAGAGTGAGTTATTCGGCCACGAGAAAGGGGCCTTCACCGGAGCTGTCAGCCAAAAGATCGGACGTCTCGAGTTGGCCGACAAAGGCACTCTCTTTCTCGACGAGATCGGCGAAATTGCTCTGGAACTCCAACCCAAGCTCCTCCGTGTGCTGCAGGACCAGGAGTTTGAACGCCTGGGCGGCACTCGAACGATAAGGGTGGACGCGAGGCTCATTGCCGCCACCAATTGCGATCTGGCGCGCGCCGTTAAAGAGAAACAGTTTCGCAGCGATCTGTTCTATCGGCTGCACGTTTTCCCGCTGCATCTGCCCCCGCTGCGCGACCGCCGCGAAGACATTCCCGCGCTCGTCCAACATTTTGTCGAGAAATCCTCGATCCGGTTGAGACGACGGATTGAGTCCGTTCCCGACGAAGCATTGCAAGCGATGCTCCAGTGGAACTGGCCCGGCAACATCCGGGAACTGGAGAATTTCATCGAACGCTCGGTGATTCTTTCGGAAGGCTCCGCGCTGCACGCGCCTCTGGCTGAGTTGCGGCAGGAAATTGCCCGTCAGCGTACCGGCTCCGAAGGCACTCTCCAGGATCGCGAGCGCGATCACATTATCGACGTCCTGCGCCAGAGCCGGGGCGTTCTGTCCGGCCCACGAGGCGCGGCCGCGCGCCTGGGACTAAAACGGACGACGCTGCAATACAAGCTTCAGAAGCTCGGCATCTCACGGACCGAATATCTCGACTAAGGCCGTGCCCGTCCTTCGTCAGATCTGCCGGTCTTCCGTCGCCCCGACCGATTCTGCAAACCGCTCCCGCTCAATAAGAAGCGTACTTTCTTTTACTTGACTGGTGCCCACGGTGTGGTTGCCAGGATGCACTAACTTCCTTGCTCGGCACTTTCACATTTCTGGAAACGACCTTTGCAAGCCAGATCGTGGCGAGCAGGAATCCTATGCGTGCGCCTCGCCGCTTCATGTTCTCGGATGGTTGTCTGAGCTGCACGTTGCGGCAGGAGGGTGACTTCTGCGCCCTCCCTCATCCGTTGTTGAGCGAATTGCATGGCATGGGACATCTGACGTTGTACCCGCCCGACGCCGTGCTGATGACCGAGGGACAAGCGCCCCGCGGAGTCTTCATCGTCTGCTCCGGGCGCGTCAAGCTTTCGGTGCTGGCGAAAGATGGCAAGACGGTAATCCTCAAAGTAGCGGGCGAACGCCAGGTGCTCGGTTTGAGCTCAGTGGTCTCCGGTCAGCCCTCCCCCATTGAGGCGGCCACGATTGAGTTCTGCCAGATCAAGTTCGTCGACAGCGAAAGCTTCCTCGATCTGGTCAGCCGGAATAGTGTCGCAGCTCTGGCCTGCGCCCGGCTGCTGGGTCAGGAGGTCGGCACCGCCTTCCGCGATGTGCACGATCTTCTTCTGGCGCGCAGTTCCACCGAGAAATTGGCGCGCCTGCTGCTTTCCTGGGCAGCCAAAGAACCGCGCAACCTGGAAGTGCGCGTCGCCACGAATTTCACCCACGAAGAGATTGCCCAGATGATTGGATCGTCGCGAGAGACGGTCACCCGCCTGCTTAGCGATCTGAAACGAAGAGAGTTGATTCGCCTGGAGGGCTCGACCCTCGTGATCTCGAATCGGATCGCTTTGCAGGCCATTGCTTCGTAAACTCTTCCTCCATGGGCGGGACGCTGGGTACTTTGAGCCCGCCCATTTTTTCCCAATGGTTGCAAGGTGCGCCGGCGTCCCGCCGCCACTGGCAAAGCTGACTCCGCGTCCGATGTGGGGGCGAGTCCCGCCCGCGTCGTGGGATCACGACGCGCTGAAGATTTAAAGATTAGAGATTGAAAAGTTCCCGTAACCGCCGCGTCTGCGCCCGACTCACCGGGATTTCCGTCTGCTTCTTGTCGTCCATGCGGAGTTGATATGAACTCTTGAACCACGGCACCACTTCGCGAATGTGGTGGATGTTCACCAGAAACGATCGGTGCGCCCGCCAGAACAGGCTGGGATTAAGATTTTCGTTTAGCTCTTCCAGCGTCCGGCAGTTGGACTGCCCTTCCATGCCCGCAAGGCCGCTGGTGACCACTGTGATCACGCCATCATCAATGGTCGCGTAACAGATGTCCTTCGGGTCCGCCAGCAGCAACCGGCCCGCTGCCTTGATCAGGATCTTCGCCGTCTGTGACTTCTGCGTCTCCAGCATGCGGATCAGCGCGTCAAATTTTTCTTCCGACCCGGCCTTGCCCTCGATCTGCGCGCGCGCCTTCTCCACCGACTGGGCCACCCGCTTTTTATCGAAAGGCTTCAGGATGTAGTCGACCGCATTCACTTCGAAAGCCTTCACCGCATATTGATCGAACGCGGTAGCGAACACGATCTTGGGCAGGACAATCTTGCGGTCCATCAGTTTCTTGATGACGCCGAAGCCGTCGAGCCCCGGCATCTGCACGTCCAGAAAAACCAGGTCGGGACTGTGCTCCTTGATCAGGCTGACCGCTTCCAGTCCGTTCTTACCCTGCGCCACCACGTCCACATCGCCAACACTCTTGACGAGGAAGGCAAGTTCGTCCCGGGCAAGTTGTTCATCGTCGACGATCACGGCAGAGATAGGCATACGAGTCAGCTCTGGGCCGCTGGAAAATAATCGGCCTGTGGCGCGCGAGTCACTCTTCGCTGCTGTGAGTATAGTCAGCGCGGAAATGGGGGGCAAACCCTTCCGGCCACCTTTCTGCCCGCTTCCGTTTGACGTTGCCCCGCAGTGTCACTTGTCGCTATACTAAACGACAAATGGCATCTGAACTTCAATCCGTAGTCCGAGAGCTCGGCGGGAAGCGCGTACTCGGTCGGGCGTTGACCAACGATGGCGACCTGCGAGACGCGATCCGCGAAGGATTTCCGCACGCGGTGGTGGAAGAGTTGATGCGTGCTTCGGGCCTTACGCTCAAGGAACTGGCCGATGCGCTGGACCTCTCGGTGCGCAGCTTGCAGCGCCGTCGCCGGGGCCGACTGGCCCGGTTTGAATCGGATCGTCTCTACCGCATGGCGCGGCTGCTCGCTCTGGCCCGCGAGAGCCTGGGAGACGGCGCCCGCGCGACCCGCTGGCTCAAGCGCGCCAATCGGGCGCTGGGCGGAGTCGCACCCGTGACCGCAATGGACACCGAACTCGGCGCACGGCAGGTAGAAAATCTTCTGGGACGCATCGCTCACGGCGGCATTAGTTGATGCGAGTGTTTCGAGTACTGCGCGCGGCCTACGCGCGCACTCCCTTCGACGGAGAAGGCGCGTATCGGTATGGGGGGAGATGGTCGAGCGTCGGCACACGGGTTGCCTACGCGTCGGAGCACCAGTCGCTCGCCATGCTGGAATATTTCGTCCACCTCGATCCCGAGGATTCTCCCGACGACCTAGTCCTCGCAACCGCCGACGTTCCCGACAACGTGTCCCGCGAGCGGTTGCGTTCAGCCGAACTGCCCGCCAACTGGCGCGAGACGCCAGCCCCGCCTGAGCTGGCTCGCATTGGGGACGAGTTTGCGAAAAGTGCGAAAACCTGTCTGTTGCTGGTGCCCTCGGCACTGGCGACGCAGGAAAACAATTGGTTGATCAACCCGCAACATCCGGAGTTCACCCAGATCACACGGAATCCTCCCGAGCCGCTTCGTTACGACCCCCGCATGTTTCGTCGCAGTCCACGCAAGGCGAATCCGCGTCACTAGTCATTAGCCAAGAATCGCGCGCCAACGACGAGCGACGACCGACCAACGACAACCCTACGCGCTGGCCGCGTCCTGCCCGCCTAGCGGCAGGAAGTATTGCGTGCCTTTGATGGGGGCGGAGACTTTCTTGAGGAGTTCTTGCAGGTCTTCGTTGCGGTCGACGAAGTCGATCTCGGACGTATTCACGATCAGCAGGTCGGACTGCGTGTAGTGAAAGAAGAAGTGTTCGTAGGCCTTCACTACTTCCATCAGGTAATCCTCGCTGATGGCTTTTTCTCCGGCGGCGTTCTTTTTCTTCAACCGCTTCTTCAGCACTTCCGGCGTGGCTTGGAGATAGATGACCAGGTCGGGCGTGGGAATCTGCTCGCGAAAATAATTGAAGTAGCGGTTATAGATGTCGAGTTCCTGATCGTTGAGGTTGAGGCAGGCAAAAAGCTTGTCTTTTTCGAAAATGTAGTCGGCGACCACGGTCTTGTTCGAACGCGGCCCCAGATCGAGCGCACGCAACTGCTCGAAGCGGCGGATCAGGAATGCCAGTTGCGTCTGGAAGCCTGCTCCGGGCTCCCCTTCGTAGAACGCTTTCAGAAATGGATTGTCCTCCGGCTCAATCACGCGCTGGGCGGCCAGACGCTCTCCGAGAACCCGCGCCAGCGTGCTCTTCCCCACGCGTATGGGACCTTCAACCGCAATGTAACGGGGAAGCTCGAAGAGATTAGCCATGAATTGTTCGAAGGGAACTGAAAAGCAGAATATATGGGTTCGGGCGTATGTGCAATTGTGGAATTGTTTTGAGGTCAGAGGTGAGCGGTCAGATTGCAGAGGTTAAATCCTGCGGGTTGTGGCTTTGCTTTTACCTCTGACTTCTGACCTCTAACCTCTGACCTCGATTTACAATCGATCATGCTTCCAACTCTCATCGGCCTGACGGCCGCAGCCGCCGC
>JAYTFO010000396.1:0-1933 GCA_043734305.1 Acidobacteriota bacterium
CCTGGGCGCGGTGCGCCGGTGGTTCAAGTGGATCTTGCGATCCTGATTGACTTTAGCTTGGGCTCACGCGGGAGGAGGTGATGCGTTGGCGGTAAGTTGCGGCAAAGGTGGGCTGAGAAACTTTGAAAAAGTTGTGAACGCCAGGTCGTGGGCTACCTGGCTGCCATCTCTGGCGCGGCGAGCATGCCTTTCGAACTGTAGTCGCCAGGCACGATGCGGTATCGATACACCATACCGTGGCCACCGACTGCGTAGCCACTGTCCGGCTGAACGATGGTAAAGGCTTCCACACTAGCCGGAAACGCGATGTCCCGCGACAACCAGTGCTGTCCTCCGTCCACCGTGTAACTCATGTTGCGGTAGTGCATGGCCCATCCGACTTTCGTGCCGGCGAATTGCATGGTGGGCTTTCCCGGGGCCTGTCCGGTAGCCCCTGTCCACGTTTTGCCCGCGTCGGTCGAGTAGAAAAACTTGCCGCCAGTAAGCAGCGCGCCGTGATTTTCGTCGGTGAAGGAAATGGAGCCCTCCCGGGGGTCCTCACCGGGAAGAGCCACCCAAGATTCCCAAGTCGCGCCGCCGTCTTGAGTCCTGGCTACGAGGAAACCGGCGTCCCGAGTTCCCGCGTTGCTAATCGCCCATCCTTGGCGCTCATTCAGGAAATACAATTTGGCAAATTCACACGGGAGGTCGCGCGTGAGTCCCCCCACTTCAGCCTTCATCTTGCAGGGATAGACAGGCTGCCAGTGTCCACCGCCGTCCTGGGTCCGCATAATGCCCTTATTGGTTACGAATCCAATTTGGTCCGAAACGAAGCGATAGTCGCCACGGTGTTGAGCCACCGTTCCGGCGGCCTTCCATTCATGACCATCCGAACGCAGCAATTCATGATCACCGACTCCGGTACTCTGGACCGCCCAGCCCAGCGTAGGTTTAAGAAATTGAAGCTGGCGATAGGCGCGATCGCTCGATTGCGGATCGCCCATCTGGACATCCCAATTTGCGCCGCCGTCCTTGGTGTGAAAGATCATGCCGCCGCTGACAGCCGTGCGCCCGCCGGCAACCCACCCTTCCTCAGGACTGACGAAAGCTACCGAGCTCAGCTCGATATCTTCTTTGACATTGACGGGTTCCCAGATTGCTTTAAATTTCGGTTGAGTGGTCCGCCTGGATGTGCCGCTCGATCCTTTGGGTTGCTGCGCGAAGGCGAGTATGCCCACAGTGAGCGCGGCTGCTGCGAACTGCTTGGCGTGGAAAAGATGCATGCATCCTCCTTCGAAAGTTCCGGCGGAATAAGCGTACCAGATGCTCTAAGCGTTTGTGCGACGATACCGATTCAGAAAACCGCGATCACGAACGACGGTTCCAGGCATGACTGCTACCAATCTAGTCTTTGCGAGATCTTAACATAGGTTTAAGGTTGGGTTTTAAGGTCGGAAGGTGTGTTCAAACTGAAGATACCCGAATACGCGGTCATTGGTCATACTCGCCTTCTTGCGCAAGTTGTACGCTGAAGACGGTTGGCCGCCTGGGCTAATTCGCTTTGCACAGCGACGGGCAAAACTACTTTTTCAAACAGGACTGGAAGAGGTCGATGTGCCCGATCAAAATCAGATAATTGGTTGCCGCTGGTGAGGCCGCTGGTGACGGGAGTGAACTCCAACATTCACTTGATCCGTATCACGGTCCCTTGGCCACTAACTTCGCCGCCTCGAGGCTCTCGTTGAGATAAAGCGCCAGGTTTTGGTCCTCGGACGCCAGCCGCTGGCTTAATCCGGCAATATCGCCGGATCCACGATAGGCCTTTCGTCCCGCTTTCAAGTACGCTCGGACCGATATCTCCACCTGTCTCTCAAGAATTGCCGAAGCCTGCACGCTGGACACTCCCGCCTTCCGCAGAGAATCGGCCGCGGCAATCAGGAGAGGAGTGATCATC
>JAYTFO010000397.1:0-5298 GCA_043734305.1 Acidobacteriota bacterium
TGTGTCCCGCCTGCTGTCGACGCCCGGAGACGGGGATCTGGCGGTAATCAAACTGCCTGAGCCGTTGTTCCCGTTGTATCGCGGAGTGCGCGCCGTGCGCCTGATGCGTAAATTCTTCTAACCACAGAGAGCATAGAGGACACAGGGAACATCAGGTTTCCTCTGTGTCCCCTGTGGTTATGCCTTTCTTCTCTCCGCTAGACGAAGCGGCCAAGCTAGTGCGTCTCCCCGTCGCCCGCCGCAACGTCGGGAGTATCCACTTTCTGGACAAACGGTGAATTCGAAACCGGCGCCGGCGGAAATTCGCCCTGATCTTTTCCCGCCAGCGCGACGTTCATGAACTGCATCCAGATCGGCAACGCCGCGTGCCCGCCGGATTCTTTCGGCCCAAGCGATTTCTTCTCGTCGTAACCGATCCACACTCCGCATGTCAGCGTCGGTGAAAAACCTACAAACCATGCGTCGGTGAAATCGTTGGTCGTACCCGTTTTTCCAGCAAGCGGATACGGCATCTTCGCCGCCGCAATGGCCGTGCCATGCAACACCACGTCGCGCAGCATCGACGTCATGATCCGCGCCGTGCGCGAACTGATGACATCCTTGATGTCCGGAAAATCCTCTTCCAAAATGCGCCCGTCGTAGTCCGTTACTTTCTTGATGTAGCGCGGAGCCAGCCGCACGCCGTCATTCGGAAACACGCTGAACGCCGAAGTCTGCTCCATCAGCGTGATCTCCGCCGAGCCAAGCGCCACCGGCAGATACGCCGGAATATTGGAAGTCACTCCGAAACGATGCGCGTAATCAATCACCGTGCGGATGCCGATGCGGTCCGCGAGTTTCAGCGCGGGAATATTTCTGGACTGTGCCAGCGCGCGCCGCAACGTGATCAGCCCTTCAAATTTGCCGTCGTAGTTGTGCGGAACATAAGGGCCGGACGGCGTCTCGAAAGTGATCGGCGCATCCAGAATCGTCTCGTCCGGACTTCCTCCCTGGTCGATGACCGCCGTGTAAACATACGGCTTGAACGACGATCCGACCTGCCGCAGAGCCTGCGTCGCGCGATTGAATTTCGAAAGACTAAAGTCGCGGCCGCCCACCATCGCCTTGATTTCTCCCGTCGCGTTGTCGATCGCCACCAGAGCGCCCTCCGCGCCTGAGTCCTGTTCCAGGCTGAGACTCGCCCTTCCGCCCGCGTCGAGCGAGAGCACCTTCACGTAGGCGATGTCGCCGACCGCCAGCAGTGCGGGCAGTTTGCGCTGCGTCCATGCGATGTCAGCCTGAGTCAACGTGGCCGTCCGTTCTCCGAAACGAATCTGCGCGACGGTCGGCGAGACCGCCGTCACGACCGCATGCACGTATCCGTTGACCTCCGGTTCCTGATCCCAGTCCGGGTCCTGATATTTATCGAGGCGCTGTCCCTGGGCAACAACATTGACCAGATTGCCCCGCCATTTCTGTCGCCGCTCATAAGTGGCCAGGCCGTCCAGGACCGCGCGGTTGGCGGCCTTCTGCAAATCCATGTCGAGCGAAGTGTAGACGCGTAAGCCGCCTTCATGAACCTGGTCGCTGCCATATTTGGTTTCGAGGTAGCGCCGGATTTCTTCCACAAAATTTGGCGCCAGCGAATCCGGATTCTTCTGCAGGTTGAGTTGAACCGGCTTGGCTTTCGCAACGCCTGCCTGCGCAGCGGTAATCTTACCGTCCTCGAGCATGGCGTTGATCACCAGGTTGCGCCGCTTCTGCGCGCGATCGGGATGGGTCACCGGCGAATAGTATTGCGGCGCTTTGGGAAGCCCCGCGAGCAGAGCCGCTTCTTCGAGCTTCAGTTGTTTGGCGTGCTTGCTGAAGTAGAACTCCGAGGCAGCCTCAAACCCGTATGCGCCGTGGCCGAGAAAAATCTGGTTCGCATACAACGTAAAAATTTGCGGCTTGGTGAAACGGCGCTCCATCTGAACGGCAAGCAGCGCTTCCTGGATCTTGCGATTGAAAGACCGGTCGGGCGAAAGAAATAGATTGCGGGCCAATTGCATGGTTAGCGTGGACGCGCCCTGCACCTTCCCCCCGGATTCGATGTCCCGATAAGCCGCACCCGCGATCCGCCAGAAGTTGATCCCGGAGTGAGTATAAAAATCTTTGTCTTCAATGGAAACAAGCGCGTTGCGCAACACTTCGGGATAATCGTCGTACGCGGCAATCACGCGCCGTTGCAGCGCGAACGTCCCGATGACGCGTCCCTGATCTTCGTACAACTCCGTCACCGAACTGGGACGATAATGTTCGAGCTGTTCGACTTGCGGCAAGTCGGTCGAGTACACCAGCAGCAACCCCGCCGCTGCCCCCACCGCCGCCGAAATCAGGATCAGTATCCCGAACAAAACAAGCCCAACCACCTTCCGCTTACCCACTTCGAGTTCGGGAACATCTTCTTCGAGCGTCGTCATTCGCAGTTGCCGTAGTCAGTTGCCGGTTGCCAGCCGCCAGTTGTCAGTCGCTATCTCGTAAATGTTTTTGGGAAGGGCACGCCTCACCGGCTGCGGAAAAACTCTGGCGACCCGCAGAAGTTGGGAAGGGCACGGCTTCAGCCGTGCCGCCCCAGCACCCAGCGACACGGGCTTCAGCCCCTGAGGAATGCTGCTAGTACACAGTGTACTCACCGGAACCGCCAGATGAGCCGTGAAATGCCACAAAAAAATCGCCCACCAAAGCGGCGGGCGAAATATTCACTGGCAACTGACTACTGGCAACCGGCAACTGCTCCTAAGCTTTCGATTCCCGGTTCTTCAGAACTTCCAGCGCCTTCTTCAGCTGGTCATCAGTCTGATTTTTCGGCTTCTGGTTCTGCTCGTCGGGAGCGGCTTGCTGGTCTTCATCAGGCAGTCCCGCTTCCTCCTCGGCGCTGTCGGCCACCACGAAGTTCGGTGTGACGGCAGTATCCTGGATCGCCTTTCCGTTCGGCGTGTAGTACTTGGCGACCGAAAGAATCAGCGCAGCACCGTCGGGCATGTCGATCAATTTCTGCACCGATCCGTCGCCAAAAGTTTTATCTCCGACAACATCGCCGCGCGCATTCTCCAGAATGGCCGAAGCCACGATCTCTGCCGGACCCGCCGTGCCACGATTCACCAGCACTGCGACCGGAAGCTTGGTGATGTCCTTGGCCGGATCGGCACTAAACGCCTGGCGAGGATACTTCTGCCCCTGCAAATACGTGATCGTCCCATGATCGAGAAACAGGTTGGCAGTCGCAATCCCCTCGGACGCATCGCCCGCAGCAGCGTTGCGCAGATCAAGCACCAGCTTCTTTGCGCCCTGCTTCTGCAAGTTGCGAATCTTGTTCGCGATCTCCTGCGACTTCCCTGCCGGGAATGCATCGACTTTCAAGTAGCCGACGTTCTCGGCCAACATCTTGTCCGCCACGGCAGGAATCGTTACGGCGTCGCGCGTGATCACGATCTTCTGCGGCTCCGCTTTTCGGGGCCGGACCACCGCCACCGTGAGCGTCGATCCCGGCTCACCGGCCAGCAGACTGTGAATTTCCGCCAGCGACATTTCGCGCGTGCTCCGACCTTCGATCGACTCGAAAATATCGGAGTTCTCGATGCCCGCCTTCTCCGCCGGCCCGCCCGGGATCACCGCGATCACCGCCGCGTATCCAAAGCGTTTCGAAACGGCGGCCCCAATTTCAGCCTTCCCGTCCGCCCGAATTGACTTGTAGTGCTTGTACTCGGACGCCGTCAGATAACTGGAATTGGCATCCAACGACTCGAGCAGCCCATGCAGCGCGCCCTCGGTCACCGCCGGAATGTTCGGCTCTTCCACGTATTCGCTGCGCACGCGGGAGAGCACTTCGCTATACACCGACAACTGGCGATACGAGCCGTCATTCGACGACGCTCCAACGCTCACGTAACCGCCCACCAGGGTGAATAGCAGGATCGCCAGCGAACTGGCAAGAATCGTGACCTTCAACTTCGTTGACATGGATTTTTATCTTTCGAAAAGAGCCCGCGAGAAGCGCGGCACTCCCCGGCAACTGCCTCTCATTATAGACGGTTTGATGCAGGGATCGAGAGCGAAGGTTCCCAGGAAAGCAATCGGCAGTACTTGTCCGCCGAGGTGTACCCGTGCCCGCGGATCTCTACCTTTGACTGCGTCGAGAGCTGTCCGGACGACCGCGAGTCTCTAGCAACTTCAGCCTTTTCTTTCAGTAGTTTGCGATCCTAGCCGGAGCGCGTAAAAGTCTTAACCACAGGGGACACAGGGACCACAGAGGAGTTCTGCCCGATCTTCCTCTGTGACCCCTGTGACCCCTGTGGTTAGGACTTTGCCGACGGCTCCAAGAGATCCGCGATCTCGCCATGCCCCTTCTCGCGCGCCACCATGGCCGCCGTCTTGCCCGCGTCGTTGGCGATGGCAGAGTCCGCCCCATGCTTCAGCAACAAGTCAACCATCTCATGATCGCCGTTCTGAGCCGCCGCATGGATTGGAACCCACCCTGCCTGCTGCCGGGCATTGACAGGCGCCCCGTACTCGATCAACAACCGTGCCGCTTCCAGATTGCGCGCCGATGCCGCCGAGTGCAGTGGCATGACGAGGGTCGCATTCGCCGCGACCGCATCCACCTTCGCGCCCTTCTCGAGGAGCAACCGCGCCGCCTCCGTTTGTCCGAAGTAGCAGGCAAAGTGCAGGGCCGTGAAACCGTCCTTCGAATGCGAGTTGACTGCGTCCGCATCACCGCAACATTCCGACACTCGGTCAGCACGCCCAAGCGACGCCGCTTCGAAAATATCCAGTTCCCGTTTCCGACCGGCAATCCCCTCCGCCAGATCGCGCTGCCCGCGATAAAGCGTCTGCATCAACAGGCTCACACCGGACGCATCCCTCGCATCGGCAACGCCGGGCGTTTCCTCCAGCAGACGTCGAAGTCCATCCGCGTCTCCGGCCTGTAGAAGTTCAAAGCAGTGTTTCGAGGGTTCCATCATGGCACCTGTATTTGATCGGAAGTGCTAGCGAAATACAAGATTTCGGCCCAGATTTCAAATTGGCGTCGAAGCCGTGGCAACCGCGTTCCGAACGATATCATCGGCCACACGGAATTTCAGATCCTTCCTGAGTCTTCGCACCATGGACTCGGCATCTCTAGCATGTCCTTCCAACGCTAGACGTGCAAGCAACCGGACCGTTCCCACCAAAACTAACCCCTGCCGCTCTCCAATTCTCCGAGCGCGTTTCTCGTCGACGATAAAGAAGCGGGCGCCCCTCTCTTGCGCCTGCACAAGCCCCTCTGCTTCACCGGCG
>JAYTFO010000398.1:0-3810 GCA_043734305.1 Acidobacteriota bacterium
TCTTCGCAATCAAGGCTATTTTGGACTCTGCGATTGCGAGCAGAAGTCGCACAACTTGAACCAAGCTGCGCAATATTGCAAGAAAGCGCTCCGCTACGATCCTTCCGACCCGTATAGCTATTTCCTGCTGGGTTGGATTAATGTGGATCGCTACAACACGACCTCTGATCGATCCGCCCTGCTTGCAGCCAAGGGCTACTTTCAACAGACGGTGACGATCAACCCCGATCTTGAAGAGTCCGTTACGGCCAAAGCGTACATTCAAAGGATCGACAAACTTCTACAGTAAGTGAGCGCATTGTCGATCTTTATCATGCCCGACAACATCTGTGGAGCTTGGCCGCGCAAACTGTATCCGAACCAAGAGGCCGAGCAGAGACGCTGGATGATGCTTCACCAGGACATGCTGGATGAAGAGAAGATCGCGGGTTTGGTAACCGCGCTCCGTTCAATGGATACAGCCAATCCGGAATTGGCCGAAAAGATCCGTATCGAGTCTGCATACTTTGAGAACAATGCCACGCGCATGCGCTATCCCGAGTTCCGCGCCAGCACCTGTTCGTCGCCTCGGGCGTCATCGAGGCGGGCTGCAAAACTGTAATCGGGTCTCGCTGCAAGCAATCGGGCATGTTCTGGACGGTACGCGGGGCTAACGCCATCCTGGCCCTGCGCTGCTGCCAAATCAACGGCCGATTTGAGAATTACTGGGAGACCAGGGTGGCTTGAGTTCCACTTTCAAGTCGCCCACCCAGTTTCATCAGAGCGGGAAAGCTTATGCCCGCAGGAAGCATGTCGGTGGCGATCGGTGTGTCGCATCTGATGCGGAACGATGCGCACGGGCAGTCCAGCCGCGGCGGACACATCAGGAAGGTACACGCGCAGTTTGCGAATTATAGTTTGCTTGCTGCGCGGACGGGCCAACAGCCGGCCATCGCGCTGGCCGGGTTCGACTCGTCGCGCAGATACGCGCCGAGGGTCTCTACGCTATGACCTGTCGAAGTTACGGACAAAAGGACTCGTCAAGGAAGTCCCGCGTTCTCACCGCTATCGTCTCACCCCGGAAGGATATTCCGTCTACCTCGTGTTCCTGAAGCTGTTCGAGCGAGTCTACGCTCCGCTCACGGCCGGGCTCCTTCAATCGATCTCAGGAGATTCAAGATTTCAGCAGCAAAAGCGTTTCCGAGCATGATCGGCTTTATCAACGCATCACGGATGATCTGGATCAGTTCCTCAAAACCGTGGGCCTCAAGATCGCAGCATAAAATGAGATTACGAGAACAAAATCCCCGTTGTGAGTTACTTTGCACACGTTTTTCCACAACCCGGTGGAAAAACGTACACTTTCGTAACTCGATTCGAAAACCGCGGCAGTCAGTCCCCTCCGACGATTGCGGCAAAGTGAGCACAACTTGCGAGCCCACAACTGGCGCGGATCGGTTCACCACCACCGCAATGGTCAGTTCATCGCAGCAGAGGAGCGCTTGCCGGCCGCCCCATCAACGGGAGCGACGCACATGCGCGCCGCGCGAGGCAAGTTCGATATCTCACAATTTGTAGTCAAGCTCCAAGTGGCTCCAAGTGGATTGACAGGGCCGCCGGAGCCTGATAACCTCCCGTAACCTTCAATGATATGCCCGAGCCCTTCACCAGCACGAATCCTGATCTTAATCGTGAGCAGCTGATTCAGGTGTTTCAACAGCTCATCAGCAACGCGATAAAATACGTCATACCGCCCGCGTGTCTCACATTGAAATCGAGGCAAGCCGAGATGGTCCTTGGTAGCAGATTTCCGTGAGGGATAACGTCCTTGGTTTTTCAATGGAATATGCGAAACGTATTTTTAGTTTGTTCAAGCGCCTCCATGGACAACAGATTCCCGGAGCCGGCATCGATTTAGCGCTATGCCATCGCGTCATCGAGCAGCATGGCGGTCGGATTTGGGCTGAATCACAACCCACTTATGGATTAACGTTCCACTTTTGTGCCCTTTAGCTGGTTGCCAAATCGCACTTTACTGTCCCAACCACTTGAGCTCCACAATCTAGGCAGCGTGATGGATGGGATTGCCGACAGAAAGGAGTAGCTGCGTGTTTTGCCGGCGTCTGGACTACCTGTATTGCGACTGAGTGGCAACGGAGATACCGTACTTGCTTCCATACTGGTAGAACCGATTGAAGCCCGTGTAGCTTGCGGCCACGCGCCCTCTGATGCCGCCGATCATTCGATCCGGATCGTCCGCGACCAGGATTCCAGCTACAGGCGCCGAGGACTCACTCCTGTCCGGAACATATTTAGTCTTTCGCGATCCTTGCATCCAGTGGCCCAACTCGGAACGGTTGTCCGCGATGTACTTCTCCCAGAAGCGGTATGCAGCGAGTTGAGCCAGCTCCGACAAGTATCCTTCCCAGACGTTGTACGCCGGTGTTCCTTTTACGAGCTTGGCATAGCCCGTCGCTGGGGCGTAGGCAGGTATCGTCGGGTGCTCGCCGGCATTGAAGCGTAGGTTAAACTCGGGATGGTCAATCTTTTTCCAGTGATAGACGATTGAAGCCACTCCCTCTCTTTGGGGCGCGGGCGGAATGTCTTTTGGGCCCCGCTGTTTAAGGTAAGTTCTAACAGAAGTCAAGTCCGGTCGGCTCAGCACCTCATCGAGGCACGCCTGTGCGCCTTTCTCAACATCCTGTCGCTTCTTGTATGTCTTTTGGAGCCGCTTGCCCACGACGCCCATTTCGCTATCCTTTTGTAGGTCCTCATACAGGTTGGACGGATCGCTATAGTTCGGCCTGCCTCTCGAGTCGAAAATAACTCCCCAAGCCCCTCGTTGCTGCGCGCTGCCGCTCCCCAAACTCGTGAACAGGTCGATCGGGCTTTTCTTCCATGAACCCGCAATGGGGGACGCGAAGTTGTTCGTCACCGCGCGCATCACCGCGTGCCATTGCAGGCGATGGCTCAGGTCGCCATGCGCCAACCCTGCCCCTGGATCCTTCGGCATGTAACCTGCCCGCAACGAATACAAGAAATTATCTGTTGTCAGTGCTCCCGAAAATACCACGTGGCTAGATGGAAACCAGCAGTATTGCTCGTAGTAGGAGAGAACACGCGAGAGCCGAACATAGCCCCGGTTCTCCTTTGGCGATTGGAAACGGTCGTCGAGGTCATCACGCGACTTCTCATGCGCTAGCATGGTTCGCGTAATTTCCTGATTCATTGTGCGGAGGAAGCCTTTAACAGCGGTGCGGTTTTGCATCAGCGCGAGCAGCTTGATGGAATCGGCAAGATACTCCGGATCATAGACGAACTCCGCCACGTGCACGCTACCTGGCTTGATCGTGCCATCGTTGCCTAGCTTGGCGCCGAGCGTGCCAGAGTTGCTCTCCAGCAGCATTTCGGCGATCTTATAGTGACTGCGGCAGACATCGGCCGGAAAGTTCCATCCCGCAGTTGCCATCGGAATTTGGCACGGCGTCTCTTTGCCGGTCGCATTTGTCAAATAGCTGGTTAGATCGCACATAGGTAAACAATATACCTGACGGCGTGCCTCTGATGGGAGTGCATGCGGGTGGGCGGCGGTTGTAGGCTCCCATGTCTACAGTAGGTGAGCGCGCCCGTCGTGCTCAGCCTACTTAGCGCACCGGAACCCGAAGTCCGGCGCGGGATAGCAGCCCGGCACTTCGATGTATTCTCTGGAGAGCGCGTCGCTGATGGGCTTTATATAAGAACCGCCTCGCACCCGGACCCACTCGTCATCCAGTGAACAGGGGCGCCGGACCAGCGGCCTGAAATTAGCGATCGCTTCCGGGTTAGGCTGAA
>JAYTFO010000399.1:0-1862 GCA_043734305.1 Acidobacteriota bacterium
AGGGTTCCGCCGGTTACTGTCAACCTCCTCAAACTCATGCACCGGGAGAAGCTCAACGGCCGTCACACCTAAATCGACCAGATACGGAATTTTCTCAATTAGACCCGCGAACGTTCCCGGTTTGCTGACGCCAGAGGACGCGTGCCGTGTGAATCCCCGGACGTGCATTTCGTAGACGATAGACTCCGAAAGCGGAACATTCAAAGGCTGATCGTCTTGCCAATCGAAGGGCTCTTTCAACATGGCCCCGCGGCGTGTGTGTTCGCCTGGGAAGGATCCGGCGCCCCACCCGGCATGGCCTGTGACTACTTTTGCGTACGGGTCTATCAGAATTTGCGCGGGATCGAAGCGGTGATACCGCGCGTTAACCGGGGAACCGCGGTCCATGCGATACGCGTACTCGATCTCGGGTCCGAGATTATCGATAAAGATGTGCCAGATATCGCCGGTACGATTGAAGCGCGGGTCGAGGTCGATCTCGAACAACGGGTTTTTTCCATCCGGCACAAAGACCAGCAGCAGCACTGATGTGGCATGGCTCGAGAAAATGGCGAAGTTGATGCCATTGCGGATGAGTGTAGCTCCCAACGGCAAAGGCGTTCCGCGGCTAAAGACCAAGCGCGACCTTTGGGTTTACGAGCAGTCGCATGAACTGCAGTCGCAACAGGAATCGCAGCATCCATCGCAGCTGGAATCATCACAGCCGCAGCAGCACGTGTTGCGCAGTGAGGCCATGAAACCGCCCGACGGGCGCTTGTTCGGAGCGATGGGAGCCATCGCGATTGGCACGCCGGCTAACTCCAGACCCGCCATTCCATACAAGTGTTGACCGGCGACGGGCAGCGGCACGGCCAAACGAGCCGCGAAGTTGGAACGGAATCGCACCTGAAGCTCGTTCCGAAAGCTTTCGCCGACGGGTAGTTCCTGAAATGAACACGCCACCGCCTGGGCCGCCGCTTCCAGGTGAACGCGCCCAAAACCACGATTTCCATACAGCGTACGGATGGCGTTAAAATCGCCTCGGGCGACATCCCGGTCGTAATCCTCCCAGGCGTCCAAAAGGTAGATCAGATGTCCGAAACGACGCCCGAAGTCTTCGAGCGCCGACGCATGCTCCGGACGGCCCACCGCTTGCGCCGCATGGCGGCAAATTTCCGATGTGGCGAAACAGGTGGGCTCAGCCAGGCTTTCGAGCGATTCGTGCAGCGCCTCGCGCCGCTGCTGGGTTGCAAGCTGCCGTTCGATTTCGCCGACGGGTACTCCCCATTTTCGAAGCTCCGCGGCGGCGCGCCGATAACGTGGATTGAGCCAGTGCCCCAGAACTCTCCAGCGGAGCTTGCCCGAGTCGGATGCGTGATCCTGAACCTTCGCCGAGGCGAGCAGGACCGTAGCCGCCGCAGCGTAACGCAGGACGGGCGGAGCCGCATCGGGTGTCTTCGGAAGCTGAAAGCAATTGCGGGATTCGATGGCCGCGCCCCACTCAGGCGCTCCTGTCAAGGCGGTGATAATTTCGGCAACCAGAACGGTGTCATGGTTCAGGAACAGCCGGGACGCCTGACCGTATTCCCGCCCAATGACTTTGCAGGTGCCGCAATAGTGGCGGCGCCGCATTTCCCGCGCGCCGCGTCCCAAACCGCAGCCACGAACACTCATTAGCCCGAACACACGCCTCCTAACACAAGCCTCCCAACACAACAGCGATGATATCGCTACTCGACCACGAAATCGCGCAGACCTTCGAGTGAGAAATCAGCGCTGCGAACAAAATCCATCAGCTTCCGTTCTCGCTTGCGAACCAGTTCCACCGCCTCCAGCAATTCGCGCTCTTGACCGGCGGGAATGGACAACAGCCCGTTCACGTC